>JALZEG010000013.1 GCA_030862185.1 Actinomycetota bacterium | reverse complement strand
CCCCGGGGCCGCCCAGCTCGACCGGCGGACGCGTGTAGCGCGGCTCGGGGGCCTCCAGGCGCGGCGTCGGGTCGAAGCGCACCCAGCCGTACTCCTCGAAGTAGACCTCCGGCCAGGCGTGCGTGTTCAGCCCCGTCACCTGGAACGTTCCCTCGTTCGGGTCCACGGCGCCGGGAAGGAACCCGACGGCGACGCGGGTCGGGATCCCCTCCGTTCGCGCGAGCAGTGCGAACGCGGTGGCGAACTGCTGGCAGTAGCCGGCCTTGAGGTCGAAGAGAAACTGCTCGAGGTAGTCGACCGAGCCGCCGCCGGCCCCCGCGGCCTCCACGTACGCGGGCGACGCGTCGTAGCCGAACTCCGCCGAGCGCAGGTAGTCCTGGAGCGCGATCAGGAACTCGCCGTCGCTCCGGCGCCGTCCGTCCGCCACCCGGAAGCTTGCCGACAGGTCCCGCACGCGCTGGCTGGCTCCGGTCGTCTCGAAGTACACGGCGGGCAGGCCCCTGTCGACGACGCCCTCGCGCAGCCCCTGGAAGGTCACCTGGGGGACGTTCGACGTGACGGTGTAGGAGAAGTCCTCGTCCGCCTCCTCGGAGAGCACGAGGTCCTGGTTCTCCTCGTCGTAGGAGACGCCGAAGCCCTCCGGGACCGAGAGGTCGAACGGGTTGATCGCCGCGGGCAGCCGCGCCGAATCGAGATCCTCGAACGTGATCGTCTGCTCCAGGGGTTCGGCGAGCTCCGGCCCGTTCGACTGGCCGAGGAACGAGCCGCCGTCGCCGACGTCGTCGATCTCGGCCCCCGGGACCGGCCGCCACTCCTCGCCGTCGAAGTCCGCGAGCGAGACGAGCCGCCAGTACTCCCTCTTGTCGGCCTCCACCGTGAACAGAAGCTCGTCGCTCTGCTCGATGAGCTGCGGGGCGATCGAGACCAGCGGGTTGACCTCGCCCGACCCGCCGCCGGAGCCGAAGGGGCTGTCGCCGACCTCGTTCCGCCACGCCAGCAGCCCGTCCCCCAGGGCGGGGACGATCAGCGGCGCGACCACCGCGGCGGCTACGCACCCGGCGCCCATCCGGCGGGCGAGGGCGCCGGTGACCGACTCGGGCTCGCGGCCCTCCCGGCCTTGCCACGCGGGGACCCACCGGCCCCACGAGCGGACCCGGTGCGCCGCCTCGAATCCCCAGAAGGTCAGGAGCGCGAGCAGGAACGCGATCGCGAGGACGGGGCCGCCGGTGCCGGTCCCGACCGTCATCTGGATGCAGAACAGCCCGATGCACGGGAACGCCGCGAGCAGGGGGCGCCGCCAGCGGAACGTGGCGATCTCGCCGATCGTCGTCGCGACCCACATTCCGATCACGACGAGGATCACGTAGCCGGCGCGGACCGGGACCGGGGCGAAGTCGACCGAGGAATGCCGGAGCGCGTTGCCGACCGAACGCCCGAGCCCGGCCACGGCGTCGGGCGTGGGGAGCAGGTAGAAGGATTTGCGCGCCTGGAAGATCACCACCAGGTAGAGGAACAGCACGACGGCGCTGACGCACATGGTCGTCGCCGTCCAGAGCCCCAGCCGCCGCGCCCCGATCGCGAGCGACGCCGCCAGGATCATCCCGAGCAGGACGGGGCCGGGGTAGTCGCCCTCGGCGAACACCTGCGCGAACGAGAACATCGTCAGCAGCAGAAGGAGCGAGAGCCCGACTCGGGCGCGGCCCTCGGAGCTCACGGCGACCCCACCTTCGGTCCTGGACCGCCGGCCGAGCCCGCCGGTGCCTTGCTGCGCGTGGCGGAGGAGGCGGACCGCGTCAGGGAGTCCCAGCCCGCCAGCAGAGACTCCTCCGGGCCGAGCACGATCGTCTGCGAGCCGGCGCGCGCCAGCAGCTTCACCACCTCGCGCACGCCCTCCTCGGCGGACCAGCGCGCCTTCGTCGTCATCGACCCGAACCGGTGGGCGGGGAACATCACGACGATCACCTGGCGGAACCTCCGCCGGCAGCGAGTGATCGCCATGGCGGCGTCCGCCGAGAGCGTCCCCGTCACGACGGCGAGCGTGCCCTCGCCCGCCGTGGCCGCGTCGATCTCGAGCAGCCGGGCGGTCAGCGGGTCGGCCTCGAGGACGGGCGGCTGTGACGTGCGGACCGTCGCCAACAGGTCCAATGCTCGGTTGAAGTGCTGCGATCCCTTCCCGGCCGCGAACCCGGCGGCGACCGCGCCGGCCACGCGGTAGGAGTAGCCGGAGCGGTGGCAGAGGTCGACGATCGACGCCGTCGCCTCGACCACGCGCTCGAAGCTGCTGGCGTCGCCGATGCCGTCGTGGGCACGGGTCCGGTCGTCGAAGACGACGGTCGCCCGGTTGTGCCAGGGGGTCTCCTCCTGGCGGATCATGTACCGCCCGCGCTTCGCGGTCGCCGGCCAGTGGACCTTGCGCAGGTCTTCGCCCTCGTTGTACTCGCGCAGCGTGTAGAAGTCCTCGCCCTGCGCCCCGATCGGCTGGCGCAGCGCGGAGACGGCGAGGCTGCGGCGGTCTCCGAGGTCGCGGGGGAGCGCGAGCGGCTCGACCCGGGGGTGGACCAGCACCGACGCCTCCGGGGCCGCCGACGAGACGAGCCTGGCGAGCCCGAACGGATCGGTCGACGTGAGCGCGAGCGGCCCGACCTGGTAGTGGCCGCGGCGCGGGGGCCTGAGCTCGTAGGCCGCGTAGCGCCGCCCCTTGGGCTCGACGCCGTGCAGGGCGAACCGGGCGCGTCCGGCGACGTCGCTGGCGACCCGGTCCTCGAGGAGCAGCAGCGGTGCCGGCCCCCGTCCGCGGTTGCGGATCTCGAGCGTCACCTTGACCTTGCCGCCGGCCCGCACGCGCTCGGGCGCCATCCGTCTCGTCACCTCGAGGTCGTGCTTGCCGAGCCTCACGACCGCGAGCGCTATCAGGGGGAGGACGACCAGGGCGAAGCCGAACTGCTCGACCGGCCCGGACCCGAAGATCCTCGCCACGACGAGGAGCGCGAGGCCGGTGAGGGCGACGGCCCAGCCTCGAGCGGTCAGCATGGCGGGTGGGTCAGGCTTCCTTGGCAGGGATCGGTACGCGGCCGGAGAGGCCTTCGAGCACGCTCTCGGTGGTCGCGCCGCGCATCTGCGCCTCGGGCGAGAGCAGCACCCGGTGCGCCAGGACCGGGACCGTCAGGTCCTTGAGGTCGTCGGGGACGACATAGTCGCGGCCGCGGCTCGCCGCCAGCGCCCGCGACGCCTTGAGGAGGAACAGCGACGCCCGAGGGCTCGCGCCGAGGTAGACGTCGGGGTGGTCGCGCGTCGCCTCTGCCAGGTCGACGATGTACCGCCGCAGCGACGGCGCCACGTGGACCTCGCGGGCGAGCTTGACGAGGTTGTTGACCTCGTTAGCGTCGGCGACCGGCTCGAGCTCGTCGAGGAGCGACCTGCGGCCGTGGGTCTCGAGGATCTCGAGCTCGGACTCGCGGTTCGGGTAGCCCATCGACAGCCGCATCATGAAACGGTCGAGCTGGGACTCCGGCAGCGGATAGGTCCCCTCGTGCTCGATCGGGTTCTGGGTCGCGATCACCATGAAGGGCGAGTCGAGGACCCTCGTCGTCCCGTCGACCGTCACCTGCCGCTCCTCCATGCATTCGAGCAGCGCCGACTGCGTCTTGGGGGAGGCGCGGTTGATCTCGTCGCCGAGGCAGATGTTGGCGAACACCGCGCCGGGCTTGAACTGGAACTCGCCGCTCGCCCGGTCCCACACGTTCACGCCGGTGACGTCGCTCGGCAGGAGGTCCGGCGTAAACTGGACCCGCTGCCACTTGCAGCCGACGGACTTGGCCAGCGACTTCGCCAGCATGGTCTTGCCGACGCCCGGGATGTCCTCGAGCAGGACGTGGCCCTCGGCGATCATCGTGACGAGCGCGAGCCGGACCGTCCCGGTCTTGCCCTGGATCGCCCGCTCCATGTTCGCCGTGATCCGGTCGAACGCGGCCTGGAACTCGGAGAAGTCGCGACCGTTTCCGCCGGACGGGCGGTGGTCGAACGGAGCCATTCGTCGAGCCCCTTTCTCAGGAAATTCGTCGTCCATGGCGGATCGTCGAGACGATCCGTCGTGTAACCGGGACTCGGCCCCCTGCAGAAAAGTTCCGGCCCTTCGCCCCGGGACGCCCAAGGGTAGCAGCGTGCCGCGCTAACCAATCGGGCACTCGATTTCATTTGGGCGTCTGGCCGAGGCCACCCGCGCAGCGCAACTACAAAAGTAGTAGCCCGGCCCGGATAGCGGACATATACTGCGCGGGTTCGAGAGGCTCCGTCAGAGAGACTCGGTTCAAGGGGGAGGTTCAGACGTGCCGAAACCACTGAGGCTCATCGCGCTCGCGCTCGTGATGGCCCTGACCATCGCCGCCTGCGGAGGCGACGACGACGAGCCCGAAGGCGGCGACCCCGGGGCGGAACCGGGCGCGACGCTGACGTTCGGCACGTCGGCCGATCCCGTCGTCCTCGACGGCATCCTCGTCTCGGACGGGGAGTCGCTGCGGGCCATCGACCAGATGTTCGAGGGCCTCGTCACGCTCGAGCCGGGCGGGACCGAGGTCGTGCCGGGGCTGGCGACCGAGTGGGAGACCTCCGAGGACGGCCTCGACTGGACCTTCCACCTCCGGGAGGGAGTGACCTTCCACGACGGCGAGCCCTTCGACGCGGACGCCGTTTGCTACAACTTCGACCGCTGGTACAACTTCGAGGGCTCGTTCCAGAACCCCGCCGCCACCTACTACTGGCAGACGGTCTTCGGCGGCTTCAAGAAGACCGACCCGGCGTCGGGGGCCCCCACCGAGTCGAACTTCAAGAGCTGCACCGCCGACGACGAGCACTCGGTCACGATCTCGCTGAACAACCCGTCGTCCTCGTTCCTCGCGGCGATGGCGTTGACGAACTTCACGTTCGCCAGCCCGAAGGCACTCGAGCAGTACGACGCGAACGAGGGCCGCGTGAACGCCGAGGGGATCTTCCGGGCGACGGGCACGTACGGCACGGAGCACCCGACGGGAACCGGGCCCTACATGTTCGGGGAGTGGATCCGCAACGAGCGCCTGACGATGGTCCGCAACCCCGACTACTGGGGTGAGTTCGAGGGCAACGTCGAGACGCTGATCTTCCGGCCGATCCCGGACAACGCGGCCCGGCTCCAGGCCCTCCAGACGGGCGAGATCCAGGGCTACGACCTGGTCGAGCCGCAGGACATGGAGACGATCTCGGGCGAGGCGAACCTCCAGCTCCTCCCGCGTCCCGCGTTCAACGTCGGCTACGTCGGGATGAACCAGGCGCAGAAGCCGCTCGACGACATCGCCGTCCGCCAGGCGGTCGCGCACGCGATCAACCGGCAGGAGGTCGTCGACGCGTTCTACGCCGGCCAGGGCGAGGTGGCCACACAGTTCATGCCGCCGGCGCTCTTCGGCTACGCGGACGACGTCACCACCTACGACTACGACCCGGACATGGCCAAGAAGCTCCTCACCGACGCCGGGTACGACCTGCCGGTTGAGATCAGCTTCGCCTACCCGACCGACGTCTCGCGGCCCTACATGCCGGTGCCGCAGGACAACTTCGAGGCGATGGTGGCCGACCTCGAGGACTGCTGCTTCAAGGTCGAGAAGCAGTCCGCGATCTGGAGCCCCGACTACCTCGACAACGTCGACAACGGCCGCTACGGCCTGTACCTGCTCGGCTGGACCGGTGACTTCGGCGATCCCGACAACTTCATCGGGACGTTCTTCCAGACCAAGCAGAAGGCATGGGGCTTCGACAACCAGGAGATCTTCGACTGTCTCGACGAGGCCGAGATCGAGCTCGACCCCGACGCGCGCACGGCGAAGTACGAGGAGTGCAACCGGCTGATCATGGACTTCCTGCCGGGGCTCCCGTACGTGCACACCAAGCCGGCGCTCGCGTTCACCGCGAACGTCTCGGGTTACGAGCCGAGCCCAGTCTCGCTCGAGCCGTTCAGCATCGTGACCGTCGGCGGCGAGTAGAAAGAACCTTGGGAGAAGAGGGGGCGCGCCGGCGCCCCCTCTTTTCGTTGCGCTGGATAAGGTGAGCG
>JALZEG010000300.1 GCA_030862185.1 Actinomycetota bacterium | reverse complement strand
GGCAGGTTCTTGCGCGGCTCGATCGTCCCGGCGGCGACGACGAAGGGGCCGGGGATGCCCAGCTCCGCGAGCGCGGCCTCGCCCAGCCCTCCGGCGCCGAAGAAGACCGGCGCGACGCCCTCGGGAGTCACGTGGACCTGCTGCTCGGGGACGCCCAGCCGGTCGCACACCTCCGCTCCGATCGCCTGCGTCGGCACGATCACGGCGGCGGCCCGCTCGACCGACCAAGGGACGAGGTCGCGCAGCCGGTGTCCGCCCGGCCAGGTGTCGTCGCGGAAGAACGAGAGGTCGTGGACCGTGACGACGCCGGGAGCGCGTCGCAGCGCGGGGAGCACGAAGTTCGTCGCGTGGACGAGGTCGACCTCGCCTGTGAGGCGCTCGATCGGAGGCCGGTCCCAGCGGCGCCACGCGGCGCGCGCGGCGCGGGCGGGGACCCGCCACCTGCGCACGCCCGGGGCCCGGGGGGCACCCCACGAGACCGCGAACTGGACGACATCGACGCCGAGCTCGCCGAGCGCCCGCGCCAGCTCGCCCGCGTACCGTCCGACGCCGGTCTTCTCGCCCAGCAGGGGGGCCGCGTCGTACCCGACCCGCATTAAAAGGTTGCGGATTCCGCGGCGTCTCGGTTGGCGCGGTACCACTCGATCGTGCGCCGCAGACCTTCCTCCAGCGGCGTCCGCGCCTCGAAGCCGAACAGCTCGCGCGCCCTCGCCGGGTCCACCGCCCGCCGCGGCTGGCCGTCCGGCTTCGTCGCGTCCCACTCGAGCGTCCCCTCGAAGCCGGTGAGCTTCGCGATCATCTCGGCGAGGTCCGCGATCGCGACCTCCTGGTCCGCGCCGAGGTTCACCGGCTCGCCTCCGTCGTAGCGTTCCGTCGCGAGCAGGATCCCCTCCGCGCAGTCGTCGACGTAGAGGAACTCGCGGGTGGCGGAGCCGGTCCCCCACACCGGGATCGTCTCCTCGCCCCGCTCGACCGCCTCGACGCACTTCTTGACCAGCGCGGGGATCACGTGGGAGACGTCGGGGTGGAACTTGTCCCCCGGTCCGTAGAGGTTCGTAGGCAGCAGGTAGACCGCGTTCTGTCCGTACTGGGCGCGGTTCGCCTGCGCGTGCACGAGCAACGCCTTCTTGGCGACGCCGTACGGCGCGTTCGTCTCCTCGGGATACCCATCCCACAGCGACGTCTCGCGGAAGGGGACCGGCGTGTGCTTGGGGTACGCGCAGATCGTGCCGAGCAGCACCGTCTTCGGGGTCTCGGACAGGCGCGCCTGCTCGATGACGTACGTGCCCATGAGCAGGTTCGCGACGTAGAGGTCGGCCGGCGCCGCCATGTTCGCCCCGATCCCGCCGACCCGCGCGGCGAGGTGGATAACGACGTCGGGGCGTGCCTCGTCCCACAGGGCCGCGACCTGGGCGCGGTCCGTGAGGTCGTGCTCGTGCCTGCGCGGGACGATCACCTCGGCCGCGCCGCGCTCGGCGAGCCTGCGGCACACGTGCCGGCCGAGGAAGCCGTTGCCTCCGGTCACGAGCACGCGCGCGCCCTTGACAGTCGTCACCGCACCATCGTAGGGGACAATCCCCGGGTGAAGAGGCTCCGCGTCGCGCTGACTATCGAGCAGTGCTGGCACGACGTCCCCGGCGGCACGGCGGTCGCGGCGTTGGGGATGGCCCGCGGCGTCGAGACGACCGGCGATGCCGGCGTGGTCGGCGTCGCGGCGGCGCACCGGCGTCCTCCGCCGGAGCCCTGGGTCCCGCCCTTCGAGGTGCGGCACCTCCCGCTGCCGCGGCCCGCGCTGTACGAATCGTGGCACCGGCTGCGCGCGCCGCGCGTCGAGCGTGCCGCGGGACGCGTCGACGTCGTCCACGCGAGCGCGTTCCCGACACCCCCGCGCTCCGCGCCGCTCGTGCTGACGATCCACGACCTCGCGTGGATCGAGGACGCGTCGCACTTCACGCGCCGCGGGTTGAGCTTCTTCCGCCGCGGCCTCGAGCTCGCGCTGCGTGACGCCGACCTCGTCTTGTGCCCCTCACAGGCGACACGCTCCGACTGCTGGCGCGCGGGGTTCGAAGAGCGACGCGTCCGCGTCGTCCCGCTCGGCGTCGACGCGGCCCCCTCGACGTCCGACCGGGTTGCCGCGGTCCGCCGCCGCTACGGACTGGACCGTCCCTACGTCCTGTGGGCCGGCACGATCGAGCCGCGCAAGAACCTCGGCGGGTTGCTCGACGCGTACCGCCGGCTCGACGCGGATGTCGACCTCGCGCTCGCCGGCCCGAAGGGGTGGAACGAGGACCTGGACGCGCGCCTCGGCGACGACCGTTCGGGAGTGCACGTGCTCGGGTTCGTCCCCGCCGGGGACCTTCCCCCGCTGTACGCCGGCGCGTCGGCTTTCTGCTTCCCCAGCTTCATGGAAGGATTCGGGTTCCCGGTCCTCGAGGCGATGGCGCAGGGGACGCCGGTAGTCACCTCGGCCGCCACGTCGACGCAGGAGCTCGCCGAGGGAGCCGGGATCCTCGTCGACCCGCGCGACCCCGAGTCGATCGCCGAGGGGCTCGCCGCCGCGCTGGACGAGGGCCGGCGTGCCGAGCTCTCCCAGGCGGGGAGGGCGCGGGCCGGGCAGTACACGTGGGAGCGGACGGGCCGGATGCTCGTGGACGCGTACCGGGAGGTGTGTGGATGACGGAGCCGCGCAGGGTCGGGAGCAACCTGCTGTGGATGGTCCCGGGCGTCGTCGGCGGGTCCGAGACGTACACGACGCGTCTGTTGAGCGGGCTCGCCGAGCAATCCTCGCCCGACCTCCGCTACACGCTGTTCACGCTCCCGCAGTTCTCGAGCGCGCACCCGGAGTTCGCCGCCGAGTTCGACCTCGCGTTCGCGCCGGTGACCGGGCAGTGGAAGTCGTTCCGCGTCGCCGGGGAGAACTCGTGGCTGGCCGCGCAGGCGAAGCTGAAGAAGATCGACCTCCTCCACCACGCCGGGGGCACGATGCCCCTCGTGCACAGCGCGCGGCCCGTGCTCACGATCCACGACCTCCAGTACCTCTTCTATCCCGAATACTTCACCCGCACGAAGCTCACGTGGCTGCGTCAGATGGTGCCGCGCTCCGCGGAGTCCGCGCGCGTGATCCTCGTGCCGAGCGAGTACACGCGGCGCACCGTGATCGAGCGGCTGAACATCGACCCGAGCGTCGTGATCGTCGTGCCGCACGGGATCTCGCCGCGCGAGCCGCGCGGCCCGGTCACAGACCTGCGCGACCGCTACGAGCTGCACGGGCCGATCTTCCTGTACCCCGCCGCGTCGTACCCGCACAAGAACCACCTGCTGCTCCTCGAGGCGTTCAAGAAGCTCCTCTCGCTCCACCCCGATGCGCTGCTGGTCCTCACCGGCGCGCGCGCCTATCTGGAGTCCGTCACCGCGAAGCAGATGGAGGCGCGCATCGGCGAGGAGATGAAGACGCTCGGCATCGAGTCCCACGTCCGCCGTCTCGGGTTCGTCCCGTCCGACGACCTCGACGCGTTGTACCAGGCGGCGGTCGCGACGGTGTTCCCGTCGAAGTTCGAGGGCTTCGGAGCACCGGTGCTCGAGGCAATGAGCCGCGCCTGCCCGGTCGTCGCGGCGAACGCGACCGCGCTGCCGGAGGTCGTGAGCGACGCCGGCCTGCTGGTCTCGCCCGACAACGCGGAGGAGTGGGCGGAGACGATGGCGCGGCTGATCGAGGACGAAGACCTGCGGGACCGGCTGGCGAAGCTGGGCCCCGAGCGGGCGCGCGAGTTCGGATGGGCGCGCTCGGCGGCGATCCTCGAGGACGCGTACCGGCACGCGCTGGGGACGACGCTGTGAGGCTCGCGGTCCTGACCCCGCACTTCGCGCCCGACACCGCCCCGACCGGGGCTGTGGTGACGCGCGTCGTCGAGGAGCTCGCGGGCCGCGGCCACCGCATCGACGTCGTCACGGCGCTGCCGTGGTACCGCGGGCACCGGATCGAGCCCGGCTACGAGGGGAAGCTGGTCCGCCACGAGGACACGCCGTGGGGACGCATCACGCGCGTCCACCCGTTCCCCGTCGGCGACAAGCGCGACATCTTCAGGCGCGCCGCGGCATTCGGCGGATTCAGCGCGCTCGCCGCGGCGGCGGGAGCCCGCGGGGGCGGCGTCGACGGCGTCCTGGCGCTGTCGCCGCCGTTGACGCTCGGGGTCGCAGGATGGCTCGCGGCGCGGCGCCGGCGCGGGCCGCTCGTGTTCAACGTGCAGGACGTGTTCCCGGACGTCGCGGTCGAGCTGGGCGTGATCAAGAACCGCCGCGTGATCGCGGCCGCGTCGGCGCTCGAACGATGGTGCTACGACCGCGCCAACGCCGTGACCGTGCTGTCCGAAGACCTCCGCGAAAACGTCGCGCGCAAGACGCGCGACCCCTCGAAGGTGAAGGTGATCCCGAACTTCGTCGACACCGGCACGATCGTCCCCGCCGAGCGCGAGAACGCGTACCGCCGCGAGCACGGCCTCTCCGGCAAGACCGTCGTCATGTACGCGGGGAACGTCGGGCTGTCGCAGTCGCTCGACCTCGTCGTCGCAGCCGCCGGCGCGCTCGCGCACGAAGAGGATCTCGTCTTCGTGGTCAACGGCGAGGGCGCGGCGCGCGCCGACCTCGAACGTACCGCCCGCGGGCTGCGCAACGTCTCGTTCGTCGACCCGCAGCCGCCGGAGCGTCTCCCCGAGGTCCTGGCCGCCGCGGACGTCCACGTCGTGCCGCTGAAGCGCGGCCTCGCACGATCGAGCGTCCCGTCGAAGACGTACTCGATCCTGGCGGCGGGGCGTCCGCTGATCGCCAGCGTCGACGTCGGAAGCGAGGTCGCGCGGGTGGTCGAGGAATCGGGGGCCGGGACGGCCGTCCCGCCGGACGACGCCGAGGCGTTCACGAAGGCCGTCCGGCGCTTCCTCGAGGCCCCGGCGGACGGCGTGGCCATGGGCGAGGCGGGCCGCCGCTGGGTGGAGCGATGGGCGTCGCCCGCGCGCGTGGCCGAGGCATACGAGGAGCTGTTCGCCTCGTTCCGCCAAGCCTAGGCGCACCGCGGGCAACACGTGTTTCCCTTAACTTGACCGAATCGGGTCAGCCCGGTATAAAGCAGCCCGCAAGCGGGCGAACGGCGGATGAACTGGGGAGCTCCGGGGGCGTCTTTCGAGACGTCATCATTCGAATCCGGCAAGTCGCAGCCGTACGACCGCGCGCGACCGTTGATTCCACGAGCACAAAGGAGTGCTAACCATGAAGAAGATGCTGTTGCTGATGGCGTCCGCCGCCATCCTCGCCATACCCTTCGCCGGCCCGGCCGCCGCGGACGCCCAGTTCTGCGAGGTCGGCGTCATCGTCCACGAGCAACCGAGCGTGGACCCGAATCCGACCCACCCCAAGGTCGTGATCGGTGAGTACCAGCCCTACACCGACTGCCACGAGGACCCGCCGATCTGGACCGACCCGATCTGCCTGCAGAAGCCGCCGGTCTGCGTCGTCTAGACCCCACAGGCGACTAGAACGAGGGCGGGGGTTACCCCCGCCCTCGTCGCGTCCCCCGGCGCCACCTCACGAAAGCGGGTCCCGGTACGTTTCATCCACGTGAGTGCTCTCCCTCCGTTCCAGGTCCTGCTCGACTCCTACAAGGACGACGTCCACCGGTTCCTCGTCGGGCTGCTCGGGCCGGGCGACGCCGACGACTGCTTCCAGGACACGTTCCTCGCGGCGCTGCGGGCGTACCCGTCGTTGAGCAACGGCCACAACCTCAAGTCGTGGCTGCTCACGATCGCCCACCACAAGGCCGTGGACCGCACGCGGGCGAGACGGCCGGCGGCGCCGCTCGAGGACGCTCCGGAGCCGGCCGTCCCCCCGGCCGAGCCGGATCCGGCTCTGTGGGCGCAGGTCGCGGCCCTGCCGGACAAGCAGCGGGCCGCGGTCGTACTGCGCTTCGTCAACGACATGGCCTACCGGGACGTCGCCGCCGTACTCGACTGCAGCGAGGAGGCGGCGCGCCGCAGCGCGCACGAGGGCGTGAAGCGACTACGAGAGGTGATCGAGCGATGAACGACCTTAAGAAGCAGATGAGGGCCGCCACCGGCGACGCGCGGCCCCCGGTGGACGAGCTGGTGCGGCGGGCGGAGAAGGAGGGTCTCGTGGACGTGGCGTACGGCGAGGTCGACTCGCCGATCGGGCGGCTGCTGGTCGCGACGACCGGCAAGGGCCTCGTGCGGATCGGCTTCCCTTCGGAGACGGAGGGCCTGGTGCTCGAGGAGCTCGCCCGGCGCCTGTCGCCGAGGGTCGTCAAGGCCCCGCAGAAGGTCGCTCCGGTCGCTCGGGAGCTCGACGAGTACTTCGCCGGCCGCCGCCAGAGGTTCGACGTGCCGCTCGACTGGTCACTCGTCGGGCCGTACGCGCGGAAGGTGCTGCGGGCGACCGCGGCGATCCCCTTCGGCAAGGTCTCGACTTACCGCGACGTGGCGCGCAAGGCCGGCAACCCGGCCGCGAGCCGTGCGGCCGGCAACGCCCTCGGCTCGAACCCGATCCCGGTCGTCGTCCCGTGTCACCGGGTCCTCCGGACGAACGGGAGCCTCGGCGGCTACGGCGGCGGGCTCGACGTGAAGGAGCACCTCCTCCGCCTCGAAGGCGTCATCTGAACCACC
>JALZEG010000286.1 GCA_030862185.1 Actinomycetota bacterium | reverse complement strand
GGGTTCGCGTTCTCGAGCGACCGCGACGGCGACTTCGAGATCTACTACGCGACGCCGTCCGGCGGGTTCACGAAGAAGCTCACGGACAACTCGGCGAACGACGGCCATCCGAGCTTCTCGCCCGCGTCGAACGGCGTCACGCGCATGGTCTTCCACAGCAACGCCGACGGCGACTTCGACGTGTACGTGCTCGAGGTCTCCACGTCGGGCGACCCGATGGGCAGCCCGGTCAACCTGACGCAGGAGCGGCCGGGGCAGACGCCGCACGACGAGCTCGCGCCGGACTTCGCGCTAGCGCGGAACGTGATCACCTATCACGGCAACGAGCACAACGACTTCGACGTCTACACGCTCGACCTGACGACGATGCAGGAGAGCCACGTCACGACAGACCCCGCCGACGAGACGAACCCCGCGTTCTCGCCGTCGGGCAACTCGATCGCGTTCCAGAAGGACCTCGGCGGCGGGAACACCGAGATCTTCGTCATGCCGGCCGGCGGCGGCACCGCCACGAACGTGACGAACTCGCCGGGTGCGGACGGCGCGCCGGACTGGGGGCCGGGGCGGCCGCCCTAGCCCGCCCGGCCGCCGGCGCCGGTCAGAGCGCGGATCGTCTCGAAGTGCTCCTTCAACAGTGCCTCGACGTCGGCGGCCCCCCGGCTGGCGTGCCACAGGTCCCGCACGGCCTGCGAGACGACGAGGCCGATCCCCGCGGCGAGCCGGTGCTCGGCGTCGACCGGGCGGCCGTCACGGTCCGCGAGGGCCTGCGCGACGAGCGCGATCTGCTCCTGGGTGAGCTCGTTCTGGCGCTTCCGGAGGGCCGGGTTGCGCTGGAAGAGCTCCTCCATCGCGAGCGACTCCTGCGCGAGGTTCGGATCCCCCCGCGTCTCGCGCGCCAGCGCCAGCAGCGATCCCTCGAACGCCTCCAGCGGGTTCTCGTTCCGCGGGCGCTCCGAGATCCAGCGCCGGAAGACCTCTCCGATCTCGCGGCTGCGGTCGAACACGACCGCCTCCTTCGTGGGGTAGTAGCGGAAGAACGTCGTCCGCGACACGCCGGCCTCCGCTGCGATCTCGTCGATGGTCGTGCGATCGAAGCCCTTGTTGCGGAACAGCCGGAGGGCCGCCGACCGCAGAGCGGCGCGCGTCTGCGCCTTCTTGTTGTCTCGCAACGACATAGCTGTCCGCCCTCCCAAGTGGGACTGACGCCCCCGCTGGTCCCGCCGGCCGTTCCCGGTGTCAAATCTGGTACTCAGTATCGCCAAATCGAGGGGGATCCGTGGGGTTCTTGACCTGGAGGGAGGCCGTCATCGCGGCCGTCCTCCTCGCGCTGCTGATCCTCTACCTCGTCCTCCGAGACCGGTAGGGCTCCTACTCGACCTCGATCGTCCCCGTCATCGTGTCGGAGTGGTACTCGCAGACGAAGTCGTAGCTGCCCGGCTCGACGTCCGACAGATCGACGGTGACGCTGTCGCCCCCCTCGACGTCCTCGTCGACGCCGGCTTCCTCGATCGTCAGGTTGTGCTTCGCGTCGTCCTCGTTGACGAGCTCGAGCGACCCGCCGGAGGGGACCGTCAGGGTGCCGGGATCCCACGCGAGCTCCGCCGCGGTGAGGGTCACCGCGTCTCCACCGTCGTCGCCGCCGCAGGCAGCCCCGAGGAGCGCCACGGCCGCCGCCATCGCGACGACCGGCATAGCCTTCGAGCTCTTCGACATCGCACGTCCTTTCACTCGACCTTCACCTTCCCCTTCATCTCCGGATGTATCGCGCAGCGGTACTCGTGGACGCCGGGCTCTGCGAAACGGTGGGAGAACGCCGTCCCCGCGGCGAGCGTGTCGGAGCCGAATGATCCGTCGGCCGACGTGACCGTGTGCTCGGCGGGATCGTCGTTGTGCCACACGCCCTGGGTCCCGCGCGGCACGCGGGCGACCGAGGGCGCGAACGCGAAGTCGCGTATCGCGATCCGCCCCGGCTTGCTCGATTCTTCGGCCTCGATCAGCGGCGCGTCGTCGCGGACCTCGAGGACGCCCTCCATCCCCATGTCGTCGTGGCCGTCGACGAGGCACTCGATCTCGTAGGTCCCCGGCGGGAGCGTCACCGTCATCCGCGCCGACTCACCCGGCTCGAGCACCTCGCCTTCGGCCTCGAAGAGATCGCCCGAGCCGGGGCCGCTGCTGTCCCCCTCGAGCTCGATCTCGAAGCCGTGCCCCATCGTTCCGCGGTTGTGGACGACGAACGTGACGCGCCCCGGCCGGATGGCCTCTGCCTCGGGCGTGACCGCCCATTCGCCGAGGACCACCTCGAGGCCGCCGCGGCGGGGGTCGACGCGGCGCGGCCGTGGAGCGCGCCCGGCACGCGCTCGTTCCGCCCGTTCGGGCTTAGCAGGCCGTGCGGGGGCCACTCGCTCGTCGCACGCCGCGAACGCGATCAGCGACAGGGCTAGCAGCACCCGGGACCGCGTCTTCACGGCCCGTAAACGCACGTCCTCCGCGGCGCGTTACGCGGCCTCCGCGCCATACCATCGACCGATGCCGATCGACCACGTCAGCTTCGACCCGAGCCGCGAGGAGATGGAGGCGATCGCCCGCGCCGCCGTCGGCTACGCGATCGACTTCGTCGAGAAACGCTCGTCCGCGCCCGCGGTCGACGTCGACGGCGCGTACGAGCTCGCCGAGGCCCTGCGGGCGACGCCGCCGGAGGAGCCCGTCGAGTTCGGCGAGCTGCTAGACGTGATCGCGCGGGCGGCGGCGAAGGCGTTCGACACCGCGGGCCCCGGCTACCTCGCCTACATCCCCGGGGGAGGTCTCTACGCCGCGGCGATAGCAGACCTCCTCGCGTGCGTGACGAACCGCTTCGTGAACCTCGCCGCCCCGGCCCCCGCGCTCGTGCGGCTCGAGGCGAACGTGGCGCGCTGGCTCTGCGACCTGTTCTCGTTCCCCCCGGAGTCGCAGGGGATCCTCACCTCGGGCGGCTCGATGGCGAACTTCTCCGCGGTCGTCACGGCGAGAACGGCGCGGCTGCCCGAGGACTTCCTCGACGGGACGATCTACGTCAGCGAGCACATCCACCACTCGATCGCGAAGAGCGCGCGGCTCGCGGGGTTCCCCCCGGCGGCGCTGCGCGTGGTCGGCACCGACGACCAGCTGCGCCTCGACGTCGACGATCTGCGAGACCGCGTCCGCGGGGACCGCCGCGCGGGACGGAAGCCGTTCCTCGTCGTGGGATCCGCCGGGACGGTCAACACCGGCGCAGTCGATCCCCTCGACGACCTCGCTCGCCTCTGCGCCGACGAGGGTCTGTGGTTCCACGTCGACGGCGCCTACGGCGGCTTCTTCCAGATGACCGAACGCGGGCGCCGGAAGTTCCGCGGCGTCGAGAAGGCGGACTCGGTGACGCTCGACCCGCACAAGGGTCTGTTCCTGCCGTACGGGACCGGGAGCCTGATCGTCCGCCGCGGCACCGACCTCCTCGCGGCGCACCGCGGCGGCGCGTCGTACCTGCCGGCGCAGAGCGAGACGGACCTCCCCGACTTCGCCGACTACACCCCCGAGCTCTCCCGCGACAACCGCGGGCTGCGGGTGTGGGTCCCGCTGCACCTCCACGGCGTCGGCGCGTTCCGCCGCGCGCTCGACGAGAAGCTCGACCTCGCGCGCAAGGTCCACGACGCGCTCGTCGACGTGGACGACCTCGACGTCCCGTGGGAGCCAGAGCTGTCGATCGTCGCGTTCAAGAGCCGGCGCGGGAACGAGTCGACCGACCGGATCCTGCAGGAGGTCAACGCGAGCAGACGCGTCTACCTCTCGGGGACCGAGCTCGACGGCGAGCGGTATTTGCGGATCGCGATCTTGTCGCACCGCACCGACGAAGCGCGCATCGACGAGGCGGTGGAGATCGTCGCGAAGGCCGCCGCCGCGGCCTGACGCGGCGCCCCACCTGTCCTTCGGGAGCCTGTGGTTCGTAATCTCACGAACCACGCGAAGGCACATACGATCCCACGGTGACCGACCGCCGCGCGTTCGCCGGGTTCCTCCTCGCCCTCTGCGTCGGTGCGGCGTGCAGCGGGGGCCCCGCGGTCGGAGGGGTCTCGACCGAGTCTCCCTCCGCCACGTCGCCGTCCCCGTCACCGAGCGCCTCAGCGTCGCCTCCCGCGGAGCCGGAGCCGTTCGTCCCGGCGGCCGACGCGGCGCTCCCGAGGAGACCGGCACGGCTCGCGGCGCGCCTCGAACAGGTCACGTTCGCGCTCCGCGACTCGATCGCGGCGTGGGTGGAGTCGGGCAACACGACGAACCCCCGGCCCCCGTGGCGCGTCCGGCTGCAGGCGCTCTACCAGCAGAGGGCGTACCGGCTGATGTCGCGGCGACCGCGGCTCGCGCGCAGGGTGCTGGCGCGGCTCGACGGCGCGCTGTGGCGCGAGGCCGCCGCGAACACGGCTGCGGGCGCGCAGCTGCGATCGCTCGTGACGCCGCTGAAGCCACCGGTGAGGTTGAGGACGGGTCCGGCCGAGCCGGCGGGCCGGTTGCTGAGCCACTACCGGAGGGCGGAGCGCCGGTTCGGCGTCGAGTGGGAAGTCCTCGCGGCCGTCAATTACGTCGAGACGAAGTTCGGGAAGGTACGGTCGAGCAGCTCGGCGGGGGCGCAGGGGCCGATGCAGTTCCTACCGTCGACGTGGGAGGCGTACGGCCTCGGGGGAGACGTCCACGACCCGCGCGACGCGATCATGGGGGCCGCGAACTACCTGCGCGCGTCGGGGGCGCCGCGCGACTATCGAGGTGCGCTGTACGCGTACAACCGCGCCGACGCGTACGTAGACGCCGTCCTCCTGTACGCGGGCCGGATGAAGCGACGGCCGCAGAGCTACTACGCGTACTACTCGTGGCAGGTCTTCGTGATAACGACGAAGGGAGACATCCGCCTGACGGGCCCGGACCTACACGAGGACCGCGGCTAGCACGCATTGGACGTGCCCCCGGCAGGATTCGAACCTGTGACACAGGTTTAGGAATTTGATTCGCATAGCTTGCGCAACCTGCGGATCCGTCAGCACCACCCCGTTGACTGGGAAAGTGGGTTCTCGCAGCTCGTCGTCGCTTCTCCACGTTTTTCGTCATCTCGCGGGCTTCTTGCGGACCTTTGTTAATGCTGATCCGGAACTGCGAGTTCTTGCCAAAGGCTCTCCAGGCTGGGCCCAACGTCAGCTTCTCGCAGCACGAGGAGGCGACCCTGCCAGACGAGCAAGTAGACGTTGGCGCCCTCTCCCAGATCCAGTTCGCGCATTAGCTCCTTTGGCAGAGCGATTTGGCCCGAGGGCGGAATCCTCTTGGGGCCGTAGATCTTCGGCGTCCTGGGGTCTTTCGCCATATACAAATCCTTGTATTTTCTGTATCACAGCGTATCCTTGGGCTCGCCCTAAGAGGGATCGATGAGTGAGATGGGTGTGATGCCCCGAGTGTCGACCGCCTAAGGTTTGCGACGGGACGCGAGGGAGGAGCGCTGTAATGCCGGAGCGGATTGAAAGCGTTCGCGCACTATCAGTCCCTCGTGACCTTTCGCTACGACTGGCGATTGGCCAAGCATTGGAGATGCTTGAACTCCGACGAGCGTTGGGCGAGCTGCCACCAGACGGAGCGACCATTCTGCGTAGCGTTGCCATTCGACTGCGGCCAACGTCGCCCACAATTCTTGAGGTTGGCCGATCGCTGGGCGATTCACGAGATGAAATGACACTTATTCGCGCAGCGAGCGCGGGGTTGCGCCTACCCAAGATCGAAGACCTCGTGGAGACCCTGGATAAAGCGGCCGCAGATCTTGAGCGCTTGGCGGTCGGTGAGTCTCTGGAGGAAACACGGATGGATTCTTTGCACGCTGAGCTTTCGCAAATCCGCGACGCAATAGCGGCTTCGCGGGCTTCGGCTTCAGACGAAACGATTGTTCGACGCTGATCGTGCGTGCGGACTGCTGAAGCGCGAAGACGGTCCCTTGAGGAGCGTCTCGCCCATATCGACTCTGCTGCCGGCTTGATTGCGCGGTATCCGGAGTCATTGACAGATGGCGCTAAGAAACTGCTCGAGACGGTCGGTGCACTAACGGTAATCGTGCGGGAATCGCTTTCTCGTCGCTGGAGTCGGTGGGACGACGCCAAGGACTCGAATGTGCGGGAATCAGCATTAAGAAGACTCTGTGACGATTACCACGATGTCGTTCAGGATCTCGGGCATCTCCTGATTCCGGTCCTCGAAGGAGCGAGCCCGCAGTACATACCGGTTGAGATCGAACCGATCGTGCAGTTTGTAGTCGAGCGAGCTGCACCCACAGCTGCGTTGACGTCCGTTCTTCATAGCACTCACAGGTACAACTATTCGATTGCCAGAGTAGAGCAATTGGCTCACGACTGGTTTCAGGAACTCAATCCTGACCTGCCGGTTGAGGAACCGATGGCAAGCTCGGAAGCGCGGCCCCTGGCGGACGACTTCGTATTCGTCAGCGCTCCGCGACTGGAGCGGGACTCGGCACCACTCCACGCAGTGATTCTGGGACATGAGTTGGGACATCTGCGCGACTGGCACCATGGCGTGACCGACGCGACCGACATTCAGATTCCGAACGTATTCCTAAAGGGCGGACAGCCGACGCTGGATGTGGTGGCGAAGGTCGACTTGTTCCTGGATGTCTCCGAAGCCTGGCTCTCGGAGTTTGTGGCTGATATCTTTGCCGCATTCCTTATCGGTCCGGCGGCGGTTTGGGCGCTCAGCGAGATTACAAGCATTCTGAGCCCCATTGACGTCGATTGGGACACCCACCCTGGAACCGATCGCCGCGTATCTGTGATGTTGGATGTGCTCAGATCGCAAGAGTTCGATGACAGGGCTGCAGGTCTAGCGACTTTCTTCAGCGAGTTCGGGGGCGAGGTCGATGGCGCGATGGATCGACCCGTGGACATCGCAAATCTCGTCGACAACGAACCCGCGCAAGAGGCCTGGAGTTGGATCCAATCAGTTCTTCCGGGCGTGATTGACCGGTGTCGAGCCACCCTTGCGCCCGATGAGGCCTTTGAGGCGTCCAGATGGTCTGAGGTCGTACCCGCTGCGGACAAGCTCACCGGAGGCTTCCCGTGCGGTGAGTTTGCCGACGTGGGTCCCGTCTACACCGCCGCGAGCGAACGCGTCATCATCAATGCGGCTTGGCTCGTGAAGGTGGCACGACTCAAGGAGTTGGCCGAGGAGCTCGGTCGCGAAGGGGAGTCGTTTGACGATCTTGTCGCAAGTACGCTAGTGCTAAACGATCTCGTATTGAAGTCGTTCGAGATCGCTCGTTACCGGAGGTCCATCCATGGCGAGCCGCCTGAGTAGCGCCGAGCTCCGATCACGGTTGCTCAACGATCAGGACGACTTCTCGATTACTCCGATGCCACCCCCCACCAGCATCGGGAACGGAACCATTGACCTTCGGGTAGGCAGCAGCTTTCTAAGTAGTCGCCTTTCGTCGATTCCAGCCGTGAATGCTTCGGATCCAGATGAGGGTTCACAGCTATTTCAAGAGGTGCGGATACATCCCGACAGCTACTTCATCATGCAGCCGCGGCAGTTTGTCCTGGCCAGCACGCTTGAGTATCTCGCCCTTCCCAAGGACCTGTCGGGACTTATTCAGTCGCGGTCGACCTTCGGGCGCATGGGGCTTATCTCCGCGACGGCCGCTTTCATAGCCCCTGGCTACAAGGGGTGTCCCACCTTGGAGTTGGTGAATGCCGGAGAAGTCGCATTGAAGCTTCGGCCTTACGAATCAATTTGTCAGATCATCTTGAGTGGGGCAGAGGCCGAGGAGATCCCGGTGTCCCGGTATCAATGCCTCACCAAGCCGACCTTCGCCCGTCGACCCAGCCCTACCGGCTAGCGGCGAAGTTCTGACCATCTCGCCCATCGTGCAGGACAGTTGATTAATGCTGCTCACTTTTTGGCACCGACGCGTCGTACGACTCCCGTGCCGCCGACATCCGGAGAACCTGACGTTGGGAGACGTGAATGACGTGCACAGAACCCGGGCTGCCGGCCGCGCTACACAGACGAGGTACTCGAAGTCGGGATCGGACCAGTCGCAGGTCGAGGTCTGAGCCGTCCCGCCCAAGTCGTAGACGCTGATCGCGGCGGAAAGAGACGCGAGCACCGGGGTAAGGGGAGGAACGCAGCGCGCCTCCGGGCGGGCTGGCTCTGCTATTTAGGGGCTGACGGTGACTGGAGAGGTGGATGTTGGGAAGGGCGGGCAGGGAGATCGGTGTTCGCACGGCGCTCCTATCCTGGTCGTCATGGATGAAAAAGCCGAGGACGAAATCCTCCTACGACTGACGGTCGAGCATCTTCTCGCCGCGAGGTCATGGCCGACCCTGGAGTACATCCACCGCCGGATCCACCAGGACCTTGGCGAGGAGGTCCAGGTGCGGGACGTCGCACGCCGGCTCGCCCCCCACCCCTTCTTCAGCGGTTACCACGATCTCGGCGACGTCTTCGCTCCGCCGCTGACCGTGTTGGCGCGTGTGTCCCAGGCCGATGTTCTGATAGAGGCACTGTTGCGGCTGATCGTGTTCGCGCGCGACAAGTACCTGTCGTCCTCGGGCGAGGTGGAGATCCGCGAGCCAGAGTTCGCGCAGGCCACGGCGCTGCGAGATGACGTCGCTGCGGCGGTCCGTGTGCGGTCCCGTTCCTGGCCCATGGTGGTGGGTCGGGCCCAGAGGGGTGGTACGTCAGGGTTTCAGACGACGTCGTGCGCTGGTCGGGCGTCTCGACTCGCGCCGAGCTGTTGGAGCGCCTCGCTGCGATCGAGGAGGAAGGTCGGCGGCAGTACGCGGCCATGGCGGACGCTAAGGCGCGCCTGATCGGGGTCGAGCCTCCTCAGAGCGAGCCTGAGGAGGTGGTGCAGGTCGGACCCGTAACGATGCAACCGACGCGCTACTTCGAAGGGATCGCGTTGCGATTGGGCGGCGGCACGGCGTCGCTAGTCGATGACGTGTCCTTCCCACCCCAGAGGTCGGGGATGCCGGACCTGTCGCACCTGTATTCCAAGAACATCCTCCCGCTGATCCTCAACATTACGCTCCGAGCGCAGTCCACGACCAACCACCCGTCTCTGGCGTACACCGCGGCTTACGTGCGGTTGGTCGACAAGGCGGTACGCGAGTACGAGTTCGCGCGTCGTGCGCTGGAGGAATTCGTCGAGACGGGCTCAGAACACCTGACGCCGTACTTCAGGGCCGCCGACCACCTTGAGAATGCGCTAAATAGCCTGCGTCGTGCGATCCGTCACGCGCGCAGGATCCGTCGCGACCGTGACGCGCTGCGGGTAGAGAAGGCCGAGCTGCCTACACAGGACGACGAGGATTGCATTGCCGCGTTCCGCAACGCGGCGGAGCACGCTGACGAACAGGTCGCCACCGGGACCCTCGCAGAAGGGGACGCGATCATCCTGACCCTTCAGGACTCCACGTTCTCGATCGGCACCGTCGAGGCGAGCTACGAGTGGCTCGCTCAGCTCCTCACCAAGCTTCACGTTCTGTCCTCGCGCGTCGCGGGGGTGGTCGCGAAGGCGGCGACTCGTGAGAGGAACTACTAGCTCTCTTCGCCTTCCTCGCGTCGTCGAGAAAGGTGCGTCGGCCATCTTTCGAAGGCTCGAGGTAACGGTTCGCTCGGTATCCGTTCAGGTAACCACGGAGCCCAACGTTAACCGAAGCACGACAGCCGTCGGTGCGGGCGGTGGGATTCGAACCCACAAGCTCTTTCGAGCACGAGAACCTAAATCTCGCATGTTTTCCTGGTTCCATCACGCCCGCGTTACCTGCACAAGTGTCGCACCCCTTCGTTTCGGCATGCGGGCGGAATGGGCGGAAGGCTCCGGCCTCTGGACCAACGCAAGCTCCCGCTTTATCTTGGTCGCTACGCGTCTCGCGAGAGGAGGTCTGCGGTGGGCCCGGATCGTGCCAAGCAGTTCATGAAGAAGAACGCCGATCGGATTCCGGCCGGTGAGCAGGTGCAGGGCGTGATCATCGCCGAGGCCAAAGGCGGCTCGTGGCGCCGGGGCATGGCCGGCGCCGGATCGGCCACCGCGATGCCGGCGCACGACGCCCGCGAGAAGGAGAGGACGGGCGACATCGCCGCGACCGCCGGGGGCGACGCCGGCAAGTGGCCGGCCGCCTCGATCTTCTGGCTCGTCATGACCGACAAGCAGATGCACGCCTTCGCGGGGCGCGTCAACAGCCAGGAGGTCGGCGAGTCGGCGAGCTACCCGCGCGACCGGATCGCGAGCATGGACTACCAGAAGAAGCTCCTGATCTCGAAGCTCACGATCGGCTTCACCGATGGGTCGTCGGTCGAGCTCGACGTCAGCAAGCAGAAGGTGCAGCCGTTCGTCGACGCGATCCCCGCCCGCGCCTAGACGACCCGCCGCCGCAATCTCCTGCTGCCCTTCCTGAGCGAGCTCGACGCCGCCCTCGAGCTCGCGCGCGCCGGCGGGAAGATCGCGCTCGGCCATTTCCGCAAACAGCTCCAGAGGGAGCAGAAGCCCGATGGGACGTGGGTCACCGAGGCCGACTGGGCCGTCGAGGCGCAAATACGGCTGCGGATCGCCCGGGCGTTCCCCGACCACAACGTGCTCGGCGAGGAGGAGGGTCTCACCGCCGCCGGCGGCGGTCCTCCTGTCGACGGGGCGCCGACGTGGATCGTCGACCCGATCGACGGCACCAACAACTACATGGCCGGGATCCCGATCTGGGCGACGCTCGTCGCGCTCGCGGTCGACGATGAGCCCGTCGTCGGCGTCGCGCACGCTCCTGCGCTCGGCGAGACGTACGACGCGGCGACCGGCGCCGGCGCCCGCTGCAACGGCGAGCGCATCTCGGTCGACGCGCTCGCAACCCTCGACCGGGCAACGGTTCTGTTCTCCAGCGTCGAGAGCTGGCGCACCGCCGGCTTGGGCGCGCTGACGGCGCGGGCGTGGAGGAGCCGCGGCTTCGGCGACTTCTGGGGGCACGTCCTCGTCGCGCGCGGGGCCGCTCACGTGATGGTCGAGCCCGACCTGTCGGTTTGGGACGTCGCCGCGCTGCAGCCCATCGTGGCCGAGGCGGGCGGAAAGCTCACGGACCTCGACGGCAACCCGTGGCGCGAGCGCGGCCCCTGCGTCACGACCAACGGAGCGCTGCACGACGAGGTCCTCGCGCTCCTGCGTCAGGGGTAGAGCCGGGTCCTCTCCCAGCCGTCGCCGCGGCGCGTGTACAGGAAGCGGTCGTGGAGCCGGTTCGGCCTCCCTTGCCACAGCTCGATCGCCTCCGGGCGCACCAGCCAGCCGCCCCAGTGCGGGGGCCGCGGGACGTCGCCGCCGGAATGGCGCCGTTCGAGCTCCGCGACGCGGTCCTCCAGCTCCGCCCGCGACGCCAGCGGCGCGCTCTGTTTCGAGGCCCACGCGCCGAGGCGGCTCTCGAGCGGCCGCGACGCGAAGTACCCGTCGGACTCCTCGACCGAGACCTTCTCGACGCGGCCCTCGACGCGCACCTGCCGTTCCAGACGCGACCAGTAGAAGACCAGCGCGGCCGCAGGATTCTCCTCCAGCTCGCGGCTCTTGCGGCTGGCGTAGTTCGTGTAGAAGACGAAGCCGCTCTCGTCGAAGCCCTTCAGCAGGACCATGCGCGCCGACGGACGCCCGTCCGCGCCGGCGGTCGCGAGCGTCATCGTGTTCGGAAGCAGCAGCCCCTCCTGCAGGGCCTCCTCCATCCAGCGGCCGAACTGGACGATCGGATCGGGGTCGAGGTCTCCGAGCTCCAGCGGCTCGACGCCGTGGTCGCGCCGCAGGTGCGCGATCGACTCGTTGACGCGCTCGAGGTCGCTCACCGGTCGAGCATCTCGGCCAGCGCGCGGAAGGCGCGGCCGCGGTGGCTGAAACGAAGCTTCTCGTCCAGCGGGATCTCGCCCATCGTGCGCGTCTCTCCCTTCGGGACGACGTGCGGGTCGTAGCCGAACCCGAGGTCCCCGCGGCCCTCCAGCACCACGCGGCCCTCGCACGATCCCGTGGCGACGAGCTCGCGGCCGTCGGGCGCGACGAAGACCGCCACGCACCGGTACCGGCACGTCCTCTGCTCTTCGGAAGTGCCTGCGAGCGCGGCGACGAGCCTCGCGTTGTTGGCCTCGTCCGTCGCGTCGCCCCCCGCGTAACGCGCCGAGCGCACTCCGGGCGCTCCGTGCAGCGCGTCGACCTCGAGCCCGGAGTCGTCGGCGACCGCGGGGAGACCCGTCGCGGCTGCGACCGTCCGCGCCTTCGCCAGCGCGTTGTCCTCGAACGTGTCGTGAGGCTCGGCGAGCTCGAGGTCCGGAGCGACGTCGTCCAGCGGGACGAGCTCGACGGCGGGGAGCAGCAGCGCGACCTGCTCGGCCTTGTGGCGGTTGCGCGACGCGAGGACGGTCTTCACTCGCCCGCCGGGGCCCCCAACGCCTGTTGCTGGAGCGCGCTGAGCTGAGCGATCCCGCTCGTCGCGAGGTCGAGCAGCGCGTCGAGCTCCGAGCGCTCGAACGCCCCCTGCTCCGCGGTCCCCTGCACCTCGACGAGCTTGCCCGCGCCGGTCATCACGACGTTCATGTCGACCTGCGCGGTCGAGTCCTCCGCGTAGTTGAGGTCGAGGCACGGCACCGACTCGACGATCCCCACGCTCACCGCCGAGACGGAGTCGAGCAGCGGCGACGCCTTGACGACCTCCTGCTCCTCGAGCCAGCGGAACGCCGCCGCGAGCGCGACGAACGCGCCGGTTATCGAGGCCGTCCGCGTGCCGCCGTCGGCGCGCAGCACGTCGCAGTCGATCCAGACCGTCCGCTCGCCGAGCACGTCCATGTCGGTGACCGCACGCAGCGACCGCCCGATGAGCCTCTGGATCTCCTGCGTCCGGCCCGACGGCCGGCCCTTGTCGACGTCGCGCCGCACGCGCTCTGTCGTCGAGCGCGGGAGCATCGCGTACTCCGCGGTCACCCATCCCTTGCCGCGGCCCTGCATCCAGCGCGGCACCGAGCCCTCGACGCTCGCGGTGCAGATGACCTTGGTCTCGCCCATCTCGACGAGGCACGATCCCTCCGCGTACGGCATGTAGCCGAGCGTCATGTTCACGGGGCGCAGCTCGCCGGGGGCACGGCCGTCGACCCGGGTCACGACCCCACCTCGTGCACGTCGCCGTCGGCCGCGAGCTCGACGGCGAGGCCGCCGGCGACGCGTTGCGCCTCGGCCAGCGACAGGCCGAGGTCCCTCTCGACCGGCAGGTGAGTGAGTACGAGACGACGCGCACCGACGTCGGTCGCGATGCGCCCTGCCTGCGAAGCTCTCAGGTGGCCCTCCCAGATCTCGTCGGAATCCTGGTTCGACGCCTCGCACACGAACAGGTCGGCGGCGCCGGCGAGGGCGGCGAAGTCGGCCTCCTCTCCGGAGTCGGCAGAGTACGCGAGCACGCCGCCGGCCGTCTCCACGCGCACGCCGACCGTCTCCGGCGGGTGCGCCATCGACACGAAGCGGATCGTCGCGCCGGCGAACTCGATAGCCTCGCCGCCGGCGATCCGGTGCGGGACGAACGCGGCGAGCTCCTTGAAGCCCGCGAGCGCGTCGAGCGTCTCGCCCGGCGCCCACAACGGGATCGGCGGCAGCTCGCCCCTCGGTCCGTACAGCCGCGCGTGCTCCATCTGGAAGACGTCCGTCGCGTGATCGGGGTGGCGGTGGGTGATGATCACGCCTTCGACGTCCTGATAAGCGCAGTGGCCGAGCAGGTTCTCCCACGTCCCGGCCCCCGCGTCCAGCCACAGACGGTGTCCGTCGACGTCGAGCAGGTAGCCGGAGCACGCGCGCTCCCTCGTCGCGAAGCGAGCCGAGGAGCCGAGGATCGTCAGCTTCGTCGTCACGTCCCGCTCCAGGGCCGGTGCTCGAGGTTCTGGAACTCGGGCCCGAGGAAGCGCAGGCCGAGCTCGCTCGAGATCCCCTCCGGGCTCGACACGATGAACCGGTGGTCGCCGAGCGTGTCGGTGGACTTCAGCAGGTCGTCGTCGCGCAGCTTCGCGTAGACGTCTGCGGCGGTCGCGTCGGCGCTCGAGACCAGAACTACCTCCTCCCCCATCACGTAGCGGATCATCCCCGAGAGCAGCGGGTAGTGCGTGCAGCCGAGGATCAACGTGTCGATGCCTTCGTCCCTCAGGGGGTCAAGATACTCGTGCGCCACCTTCAGCAGCTCGTCCGACGCCTGGTCGCCCCGCTCCACGAACTCGACGAAGCGCGGGCAGGCGCGGCTCACCAGCCTGACGTTCGCCTTCGTCGCCGCGACGGCTTCGTCGTACGCGTGGCTCCGCACCGTGGCCTCGGTCCCGATGAGGCCGATGCGCCGGTTGCGCGACGCGGCGACGGCCGCGCGGACAGCGGGATCGATCACGCTGAGGACCGGCACGTCGTAGCGGTGCCTCGCCTCCTCGAGCGCGTTCGACGCCGCGGTGTTGCAGGCGATGACGACGAGCTTCACGTCCTCGGCGACGAGCAGGTCCATGATCTCGAGCGCGAACTTGCGAACCTCCCGCTCGCTGCGGGGGCCGTAGGGGCAGCGGGCGGAGTCGCCGAAGTAGACCAGGTCCTCGTGAGGCAGAACGTCGATCACGGCCCGCGCGACGGTGAGGCCGCCGACTCCCGAGTCGAACATCCCGATCGGGCGGCCGGCGGGGTCGCCTACCACCAGAGCGTTTCCTCGACCTGCGTCTCCGCGGTGTCGATGTCCTGCGTCCAGGCCTCGGTCGAGAGGTACTTCCATCCGCCGTCGGCGAGCAGGCACACGACGTCGCCGCCGCCGTCCCCCGCCACGCGCTCGGCGACGCGCTGCGCTACCCAGATCACCGCGCCTGCCGAGATGCCGGCGAAGATCCCCTCCTTCTTCAGCAGCTCGCGCGTCCACAGGATCGACTCGCGCGCGCCGACGAAGACCTTGCCGTCTATCGCTTCGGGGTCGAACAACGGAGGTATGTAACCCTCCTCCAGCGAGCGCAAGCCGTAGACGGTCTCGCCGAGCTTCGGCTCCGCGGCGACGATCTTGATCGACGGGTCGTGCTCGCGCAGCCGGCGTCCGCAGCCCATCAGCGTCCCGCCGGTCCCGAGCCCGGCGACGAACGCACGGATGCGCCCGCCGGCGAGGTCCTCGACGATCTCCCGCGCGGTCCCCTTGTAGTGCGCGTCGGCGTTGGCCTGGTTGCCGTACTGGAACGGCATGTAGTAGCGGGAGTCGGAGGCCGCAATCTCTTGCGCCATCCTCACCGCGCCGTTGCTGCCCTTGTCGCCGGGCGAGAAGATGATGTCCGCGCCGAACGCCCGCAGCATCTGCACTCGCTCCGCGCTCGCATTGTCCGGCATCACGGCCGTGAAGCGGTAGCCCTTCGTCGCGCACACCATCGCGAGCGCGATCCCGGTGTTGCCCGACGTCGGCTCGAGCAGGAGCTTGTCCGCGCTCATCTCGCCGGAGGCCTCGCCGGACTCGACGAGCGCGAGCGCGATGCGGTCCTTCGTGGAACCGGTGGGATTCTGGCCCTCGAGCTTCACCCAGAGCCGCACGTCCTCGGAGGGGCTCAGCCGGGGGACCTCGACGAGTGGGGTGTTCCCGATCGCGTCGAGGATCGAGCCGTACCTCACCCGCCTGCGACCGAGGGCAGCAGCGAGACCGTGTCCCCCTCGGCCACCTTCGTGTCGAGCTTCTCGAGGTAGCGGGCGTCCTCGTCGTTGACGTAGACGTTGACGAAGCGGTGGAGCTCGCCGCCGTCGGTCAGGAGCTGGGACTTGAGCCCGGGGAAGCGGCCCTCGAGCTGGTCGACGATCGCCGCGACCGTGCCGGGGTCGACCTCGACGACGCTCTCGTTGTTCGTGAACTTGCGGAAGACGGTCGGTATGCGTACTGACACGGGCACGGCGATGGCCTCCTCTGGAGAAACTCCAAGCCTATAGAAGGATCAACCGATCACCACTACCGGTATTTCCTCTACGTCGCCGTCGGCGTCGGTCCACGAGGCCTTCTCGATGCGGAACGCCCGGACCGACGGCGGGTCCTCTGCGAGCGACACGATCACGTAGGGGACGTCCTCGCTCGCCAGGCGCACGTCGGTCGGCGACGGGTACGCCTCGGTGTGCGTGTGCGAGTGGTACACGGCGCCGAGGTCCCAGCCTTCCTTGTCCAGGGTGTTGTAGACGGCGAACTGCTCCTTGGGCTCGAGCGAATAGCGCACGGGGCTCCCCGACGCGTTCGTCATGCGGAAGACCTTGACGATCTCGCCGTCCTTCGCGCCGAGGATCCCGCAGGCCTCGTTCGGGACGCCGGCGCGGCAGTGCTCGATCATCTCGTCCGCGAGCGTCCTCGTCATCTGCAGATCCGGCTTTCTCATCTCACCTCGACTCGTCCGGCTCCGGCGGTGAGGCGTCCTATCACGGCGACGGGGTCGACCCCGCGCCGCCGCAGGGAGCCGAGCAGGTCGTCGAGCCGGTCGGGTGAGACCGCCATCAGCAATCCACCCGACGTCTGGGCGTCGAAGAGGACGACGCGCTGCGCCTCGTCCAGGTTGCCCACGTGGACGCGGTCCGCCATGGCCTCGACGTTGCGCTTGCTGCCGGCGGGCAGCACGCCGGCACCCGCGAGGTCGAACGCCTCCTCGAGCACCGGAATGGCGCCGAAGTCGAGCTCGGCGTCGAGGGAGTCGCCGAGCATCTCCGATAGGTGGCCGACGAGGCCGAACCCCGTGACGTCCGTCGCGGCGGACACGCCGGCCTCTGCCATCGCCTCGGCCGCGGCCCGGTTCAGCGTTGCCATGACCTCGATCGCGCGCGCCGCCGTCGCCGGGGTCGTCTTCCCCTCCTTGATCCCGCTCGAGACGATCCCCATCCCCAGCGGTTTCGTGAGGACGAGGACGTCTCCCGGCCGGCCGCCCGTGTTGCGCACGACGTGCGCCGGGTCGACGAGACCCGTGACGGCGAGGCCGAACTTGGGCTCGGGGTCGTCGATCGAGTGCCCGCCGACAACCGCGACGCCCGCCTCGGCGCAGACCTGCGCGCCGCCTTCGAGCACGCGGCCCAGCAGCGCGAAGTCGAGCGCGCGCGGCCACGCCACGAGGTTCATGGCGGTGACGGGACGTCCGCCCATCGCGTAGACGTCCGACAGCGCGTTGGCCGCGGCGATCCGGCCCCAGTCGTAGGGGTCGTCGACGATCGGCGTGAAGAAGTCCACGGTCTGCACGAGCGCCAGCTCGGCGGAGACCCGGTAGACGGCCGCGTCGTCGGGCGAGCCCAGGCCGACGAGGAGGGCGGGATCGTCAGAGGTGACGGTGACGTGACGCAGGACCTGCGCCAGCTCGGTGGTCCCGAGCTTGCACGCTCAGCCGCCGCCGTGCGAGTACGCAGTCAGCCGCACTTGCTCCACCTTGCCCACCTCCTCTCGCTCTCGTGCCGCATCTAGCGGAACCAGTCGACGGCCTGCACCCCGGGAACGTCCGAGGCGGTCGCCACGACCTCCTCGGGAGAGACTCCCGGCCCCAGCGTCAGCTTCGCCACGAGCTGCTTGCCCCCGTCCTCGTCGTCGGCGAACTTGATCGACTCGACGCGCGAGCCGCGGTGCTCCAGCACGTCGACGAGCTGCGAGAGCCGCAGGTTCTCGCCCATCCGCACCGTCACGCGCGTCTCGTTTCTCTTCAACCGGGAGAACAGCACCGTCCGCATGCGCTTCAGGAGGTAGAGCGCGGCGACGGTGAACACCGCGGTGATCGCCGCGCCCCAGTAGTAGCCGAGGCCGGTGCTGAGGCCTACCGCCGCCGTCACCCACAGCGACGCCGCGGTGGTCAGGCCGCGGACGCTGAACCCCTGCTGGATGATCGCCCCGGCCCCCAGGAAGCCGATGCCGGTGACGATCTGCGCCGCGATGCGCGTCGGGTCGAAGCGCACGCGTGCCGGCACGTCGTCGAAGAAGTCCTCGACCCCGTAGGCCCCCGCGATCGTGAAGAGCGCGGCGCCCACGGAGACCAGCATGTGCGTCCGGAACCCGGCGGGCTGGTCCGACAGCTCGCGCTCGAAGCCTATGAGGCCTCCGAGCGCGGCCGCGAGGACGATCCGTATCGCGAGCTCGTATTCCTCGAGCGTGGCTGCCTCCAGGTCTCGACGCTCCGGAGAGCATAGAGACCCGCGGCCGCCCTACCTGGCGTCGAGGACGCGGTTGCCCAAGACGACGGTCGCGACGACGAGCGCGGCCGCGCCGATCCACGCCGGCCACACGGCCCGCCCGCGCCCCGCCCCGTCTTCGAGGGGCTCCGGGAGGACGAGCCCGGCCGCGACCTTCGACGGCCTCCCGAGGCCGGTCGGGTCGATCGCGAGGTCGTGGTCGAGGTCGCCCGCGGGCGCGTCGATCCTCAGGTAGCTCAACCACATCCCGTCCTCCGGGATCCACTTCATGCCCTTGTCCGAGCGGAGGTCGTCGATCAACGACTGCGACGCCGGCTCGCTGCGGTCGAGCGTCATCGCCTCTCCGGGCCGCGGGAGCAGCACCGGCCGCGCGTCGGTCAGCAGGAAGACGTCGGCCTCGATCGTCTCTGTCGCCTTGCGGCCGAGCCCCAGGATGCGCAGAGGCACCCACGGGTCCTGCGTCGGGATGCTGAGGTGTATCGGCGTCCCGTCGCCGATGCTCTGCCCGAGCCGCTTCGCCTCCGACGCGTCGAAGCGCGCCGCCATGAATATCGGGCTGCGCGACGCGTAGAACTCCAGGACCTCGGGCGCGTCCGGCGGGAGCTGGAAGCCGTGGTCGAGCGCCCACTCGCCGACGCCGGCCGCGCCCCCCTTCAAGATCGTGATGTCGAGCGCGTCGATGCGCGTCTCGAAGATCTCCTCGGCGCTCGCGGAACCCGCCACGAGGTTGGCCGTCGCACGCGCCAGCTCGAGCCGCGGCGGCTGCACCTCCTGCACGAGGCGCTGCAACGTCCAGTCGCCGCCGCGCACCACGTCCGACGGGATGCCGGGCAGCGGAACGATCGATCCGAACTCGCCCCCGCCGCCCGCGTACTCGAACGACGTGACGTAGTGCTCGACGCCGTCGTGGTAGCCCGCGAGCGTCGTGGTCTTCACGAGGTTGACGGTGCCGTTGGGGGCGACCAGCCCTCCGCAAGCCCACGCGGGCGCAGCGACGAACATCGCCGCGGCGATCGTCACGACAGCTGTCATCCACCGGCGCATGACGCCTCCCATCGGTCGGTCGGTTCGTGGAGGCTTGGACGGCGCGAGACCCACGCCGTGTTCCCGGGAACTTCCACGGCAGGCCGGGCCGTCGAAGACGCGACACCACGACGAGGAGGGCATCCCGATGCGTTCACGACACCTGGCCATGGTTTTGATGTTGCTCGCCGCAGTGGTCGCGGGGTGCTCGTCGTCGGGGAGCGACGAGGCCGCTGAGCCGGCGGCCCAAGAGGAAGCCGGAGGGTCGGACGGAGGGGGCGGAGCGTCGGGCGGAGGCGCCGGAGGCTCGGGCGTCGAGGATCGATCGGCCGACTACATGGAGTCTGAGACCGAGGGCCTGTCGGCGGACGGGGTCGACGTGTCGCTGAAGTCCTCGGCGATGCCCGAGCGCGTCATCAAGACCGCCGACCTGCGGCTCGAGGTCGCCGACGGGCGCCTCGGGCAGACGCTGCGTGAGGGCCGCGAGATCGCCGAGGCGGCCGGAGGCTTCCTGCTCTCGACCTCGATCGACGGAGTCGACCGGCGCCGCGGCGAGTTCGTGATCCGCGTGCCGGCGGAACGCTTCGAGGAGACGCTCAGCGCGCTCGAGGAGCTCGGGACCATCGCCGGCGAGGACGTGCGCGGCGAGGACGTGTCGCAGGAGTTCGTCGACCTCGAGGCGCGGCTGCGCAACGCGACGGCACAGGAAGAGGTCCTCTTCCGCCTCTACGACCGGTCCGACAGCATCGCCGACACCATCCGCGTCCAGCGGGAGCTCGAGGACGTGCAGCTCGAGATCGAGCGGCTGCGCGGGCGCCTGCGATTCCTGAAGGATCGCACGGACCTCAGCACGATCTCGGTGTCGCTGGTGGAGACCGGAGTGGTGACGGCAGAGGCGGGACCGTTCGAGAAGGCGTGGGACACCGCCCGCAAGACGTTCGTTGCCGTCGTGTCGGGCGCGCTCGTGGGGGCCGGGTTCCTGCTGCCGATCGCGGCCTTCGCGCTGCTGGCGTACGTGGTGTTCCGGCTGGTGCGGCCGCGGCTGCAGCGCGTCGCGGAGTAGCGACTAGCGGCGGCGGAAGGCGATCATGTTGTTCAGGATCTGGCCCCCCGCCACGGTCACCGCGTAGTCCGCCAGACCGTAGAAGTGGTCGTACCTCTCCGTCGGGTTCGGGAGGACCGCTCCGAAGACGCCGACGGTCCCGCGGCCCACCTTCACGCGGCCGAGCCCGATCTCCTCCTCGTTCTCGACGTGGGCGATGC
>JALZEG010000238.1 GCA_030862185.1 Actinomycetota bacterium | reverse complement strand
GGTGGACGATCCCGCCCCGGGAAGGGGCGACGATGGGGTCGCACCACATGATCCGTAACAAGATCCGTTTCGGCTTCCTCCAGCCCGGCGAGGTCCTGTCGCTGTCGCGCGAGTCGCTCACGGCCGGGCCGGTGAGGGCTCGCATCCTGCAGAGGGAGTCTCCGCCGGCGACCACGGACCCCAATCTCTACAGCGGCGTGCGGGTGGCGCTCGGGCAGGACGCGTCGTCGTGCGACGCCAACGAACCCAAGTGCGACGAGGGCGGATACGACTTCTACGACATAGAGGTCGTCAACCGGCAGGGCTTCGACTCGTTCATCCCCGACCACGGCGTGCTCATCGCAAAGACGAAGGCCGCCGACGCGTCGCCTTTCATCTGGGTCATCGACTCGCACCCGAAAGACCTGCGAAAGGTCGACTACGTGCGGGCTGACGGCGAGAAGTTCTATTACACGGTGGGCGACTACCGGCAGCTCGCGGACGCTGCGTTCCACGCCGGCAAGGCGAAGGGCGTAGTCAACCGCTACGTGGACGAGGCGAACGAGCTCGCGTTCTTCATTCTCTCCAAGGAGACGATCGACGGGGCGCTCGTGTACGAGGTTGCGGTCCAGTCGTTGGCCGCGCCGAGCCTCGCGGAGGCGTCGGTGGCGTCGAAGTCCGGCAAGCTGCGCAAGGGAAAGGTGACGAAGCACGTCTTCGAGGTCACGAACAGCGGCACGGGGGCCGGCATCTTCCTGCTGAAGGCGGTGAAGAAGGGGAAGGTCAAGGTGAAGCTGCTGAACGACCTGCTCTGGCTGGGCGTCGGCGAGACGGCCGAGGTGACCGTGTACGCGAAGGCGAGGGCCCGGCGGGGCAAGGTGAAGCTGAAGGCAGGGCCGGCGATACCGCCCGCGGACTAGACTCGTCGTACGGAGACAAGGAGGATCGGATGGGTGACACCTGACTCTGACGTCTCAGGTGGTCGATATGGCAAAGGGCGCCGCCGGGCGCCCTTTACGCGTCGGCGTTGAAGCGCAGGATATCCAGGCCCCGGTTGTAGTCCACCGCGTAGACGATCTCGTCCGTGATCCAGTAGACCGCGCTGGTCTGGCCCGCGTACGGCATGAACCAGCCGGCCTCGCTGATCTTCCCGGTCTTGCTCACCTCCAGGAAGCGTGTCCCGTGGTCGTAGAACGCGACCGCGACGAGGCCCCCGTTGCGGAAGTCCGGGTGCTCCTCGTGCCAGTGCGACGTGCAGTTGCGCTGCGCCGCGGGCCGGCCGTCCGTCCAGGTGCCGTTCTCGACGCGGTACTCGTCGATCATCGTGAACGTCTTGGTCTTGCGCCACTTCGTCGCGTCCCACGTCATGAACGCGCCTGACGTCTCTCTGCACTGGAGGTTGAACGTCGTCTCCCCCGCCATCAGCAGGAACTTGTCCTTGCCGCCGTGCGGCCAGCGCGCGCCGTGGATGTACCGGCGGTCGTCGTTGCCGCCCTGGGCGAGCAGCTTCGGGTGGAGGGGGTCCTTGCGCGCGTCCAGGTACATGATCGGCTGGGTCGCCGTCACGACCAGACCGGGAGCGACCTCCTCGACGTCGTGACCGCTGGACGCCGGCAGGCCCTCACCCCACCTCTCCTCCATGAGCTTCGGGTTCGCCGGGTCGCGTAGGTCGATGATCGATCCCTCGGAGCCCCACGCCCAGCGGCAGTCGAGCACGCAGCTGTACGTGTGCTGCGCGGGACCGTTGATCTTCGAGACGATCTTCGGGTTCGTCTTGTCCTCGACGTCGATGATGTAGACCGCGTTCGCGACGCTGGTCGCGCCGCCGCCGCTCGGAGGCGTCCCGTCGTTCACGCCGCTCGCGGTGTTCGGGACGACGAGGATCTCGCCGTTGCCGTCGATGTCCTCGCGGCTGAACTGCCATTCCTGCGGCATCGGCACGGTCCCCGTGAGCTGCGGGTCCTCGGGGTTCGTGACGTCGAAGATCATGATCTTGTTCTGGTCGTTCATGTAGAAGTACTTGCCGATCAGCCGGCCGCCGACGCCGTTCTGCGCGATCGGTATGTGGCGGACGTGCTCGACGTTGTCGCTCGCCAGCCCGCCCGTGGTCGGACCGGCCGCGACCGACGCGCCGTTCAGCGCGCCGGCGAGGAGCGCGAGCGCCGCGAGGGCGCCGAACCTCCTGCGCATCCTGATCAGACTCCTTCCGCCTTGAAGTCGAACGTGATCTCGGCGCCGAGCCAGGCCGACACCAGGACGTAGCTCGTCCCCGCCGGCATCAGGCCGAACTCGTCGACCGCGTCGGTGCTGAGCGCGCCGTTGGGCGAGCAGGTCTCGTCGAAGAAGTACATGTCGAGGTCGTGGAAGCCGGTGGCGTCACCGCCGGACAGCGTCGCGTTCGAGTTCACGGCCGTGATCTCGGGGGGCAGCGCGATGACGTAGCCGTCGGTGCCCTGCGACGCGGGGATCGAGCACGACTGGAGGAACTCGGCGCGCGCGATGCCGTTCTCCGCCTCGACGGTGCCCGGGTGGCCTAACGCGAGGCTGCCGGACTCCTCGAACGTCACCGGCGGCTTCTTCGGCTTCTTCTTCTTGCCGGCCTCCGCGGGAGCCACTATCGCTCCCACGAGCAGGCACGCTACGAGTCCGGTCATCAGCGAACGACGCAAGATGGACACCTCCGTTGGATGGTTTCGGTTAGCGAATGGTTAGGCAGCCGGGGCCCCGCACCTGCTATCAGGGCGTCACGGTCGCCGAGGGGGCCGCGTTGCGTTCCCCGTGCTCGTCGACGACGGCGCCGGCGTCCACGAAGGCCGAATCGCCCGGCAGGAGCTCCACCGGGGCGGTCCACCGGCCGTCGACGAGCTGCGCCGGAACGACCTCCACGGTACCGGTCGACCGGACGACGGTCACCGACGCGCTCACGATCGAGCCGGACGTCGCCCACGGCCGGAAGCTGCACGTCGTGCAGAACGGCACCCCCGTGACGTCGTCCTTCGTCTCGACCCTGACGTAGGGGAAGGGCGAGCCCTCGTAGGTGCGCGGGTAGTTGCTGGAGGCCCGGAACGAGACGGCGCCCGGGTCGATCCTCAGGTCGGTGACCTCGACGCCGTCCCACGGCTTCACCTCGAACGGCTGCGACTCGACCTGGTACGGGACCGGCTCGCCGTCCTGTCGGATGTGCCCGTCGACGACGAAGCGGTACTCACCCGCGGGCGTGCTCCCGATCCCGACCGGGAACGCGTCGAACGCCTCGAAGCCGGCGGTCCAGGTCCATTCCTCGTCGCCGGCATAGGTGTTCAGGAGCCCGTCCATCCCGTCGGGGAACTCGACCATCGTCTGGACTTCGCCGGTCTGGTCGGCGAACGTGCGCCACGCTCCGTCGACGAGCCGCTCGACGCGCACGACGGGGTTGTCCGCGGCGTTCGAGCCGCCCCTCCACGAGAAGTACGCGGCGCCGAAGCGCTTCACGTCCTCGGGCTGGTCGGTCGCCTCGGCGGGACCGGCGTCGTCCGGCAGCGCGCTCACCCATGCCTCGTACGCCGCGCTCGAGGCGGCGCCCAGCGCGGTGGAGGCCGCGACCTGACGCGCCTCGTCGACCTGCGCGAGGGCGTCGTGCAGCTCGGGCTCGAGCTCCGGCCCCCCGTTCAGCTCGCCCGCCAGCTTCACGAGGCGCGTGACCATGTAGTCCGCGGTGTGGGGGCCGTAAGCCGTCAGCGCCTTGCGGTAGTGGTCGTAGGCCATGTACTCGCGGTAGCTGACCGTGTAGCCGTTGTAGTCGCCCGCGTGCCCGACGCCGATCGGCAGCTTGTAGCCGAGGCTCGCCGGGAGCTCCTCGTGCGTGAAGTTGCCGAAGATCTTCGCGGGGTCACCCGGCTCGCTCTCGGCCGTCGGCGCGTTCTCAGGCGCGTCCCACCCGCGCGCGTCGTTGTGGATCTGCGCCTTCATGCGGCGGTAGCGCGCATCCGAGAACGCGATCGTCCGCGACTCGTTGCGCGGGTCCTTGCACGTCCAGCTCCCACCCGGCGCCGTCTGCGTGCAGCCGAGGCGCTCGGTCCAGTCGTAGCCGTGCCAGATGTTGCCCTGCTGCTCGTCGGCGCGGCTCTCGAAGTTCACGATCAGGTCGACCTGGGCCTCGCACGCGCAGGAGGCGAGTATCACCTCGCCGAGCTTGAACGCCTGCAGGCGCAGACGCAGGTTCTCCTCCACGCCGGTGAACGCGGGCGGGCTGTAGTGCTCGGGGAGCGGGAGCCCGTGGGCCCGCAGGTTCTCCCACATCATGCTCGTCCGGTCGTGTGTGCCGGATCCCTGGCACGTGGGAGTGCCCGGAGCGCGCGGCTCTCCCTCGACCGGCGCGCCGGTCCGGCAGTTGGCGAAGCTCGGGTAAGGATGGCTGAGGGGGCCGGGGACCCACGCGTTGCCGGCCTCGACGTCGAAGTTGGTGCTGTACGGCACGAGGCCCTGCCCCGTGCCGATCTGGTTCCAGCCGTTCACGACGTCCTGCGACAGCAGGAACGCGCCGCGCTCCGCCTGCGCGTGCCCGGCGTGCGACCACCTCTTCGGAATCCCGGCGGGAACGAGGTCCGGACGTCCGGGCCCGGCCTCGGCGCTGCCGACGTCTCCCTGGCCGAACACGAGCGGCGCGCCGGTCGCCCTCTCGACGAAGCGCTCCAGCGGTGCCACGAAGTCGCCGGTGATCAGGTCGTGGTCGTCGAGACCCTCGGGGTGCTGCCCCCAGTTGATCAGCGTCGCGAGCGGCTTCGGCGCGGCCTGGTTCGTCATGTCGTCGAACCGGAGCACCGAGAGGCCGAGGTCCCCGAAGTCGTCCGGGTACCCGACCGGCGTCCCGTCGTCGCCGATGCCCTTGCGGGCGATCATGCCCTTGAAGATCCGGTGCGTGACCGTCGTCGCGCCCATGCGGGCCGGCACGAGGTTGTCCTCGGCCTCGAGGATCGCCGCCGCCATCTGCCGCGCGTGGTACTCGAAGGCCCTGAGGTCGAACGCGTCCTGGAAGATCCACACGCCCCACGAGGGGCTCTGGTAATAGGGCGACGAGTGGTTGTGGCTCGCCATGTGGAGGATCTCGTCGTACGAGACCGCGGAGCCCTCCTCCTCGAGGATCTGGCCGACGCGGCGCGACAGGTAGTCCTGGGCGAGGTAGCTGTCGGACTTCACGAACGCGACCTGGTCCCCCTCGCGGTCCTGCACGACGATGGCGCGGTAGCTGAGGCGGGAGTGCACCCCGTAGCTGTCGTGCTGAGTCGTCGAGTGCGCGTGGGGGTCCACGTCGCCGCCGGCCACCAGCTCGGTCTGGTCCGGGCTCTTCGCGGTGTACTGGCCGGCCCCCGCGCCCACGTGCCAGGTCGCGTCGGCCTCGCCGTACCCGGCCCGCACCACGACCTTGGTCTTGACGGGGAGCTGGGCCCGCGCGTCCCGCGTCGCCACCGCGACGAGAAGGGGCAGGACGAGGGCAAGGGACAGGAAGAGCGCGTGGGCTCGACGGGTCATGAAGGTCCTCCGGGCGGGCGCGGTGGAAGGGAGCGTGGTCGCCCCATGGGTTTGCCGCCCCGCCCCGCTATTCCTGCCGTCGCCGTCCGCCCTGACCCGTTTCGTCATGTCGCGTTCGGGGCATTTGGCGGGGAATGAGGCTTTACTGGGAGGGAAACCGCAATCGCGTGTATAAGTTCTCCCGGACATTCGCAGAGCGATCGCGCCCTTCGGGCGACAAGGGGATGAGATGAGGAAGCTCGAGCTCCACAAGGAAACCCTGCGCGACCTGACCGACGTCGACCTGGCCGAGGTCGCCGGCGGCGCCTACACCACCACCTGCCCCGACACCACGACACTGACGACCATGAACACCCAGACACCCGTCTGTCCCTCGGGCGGGACCTGGCTCAAGGACTGCGAGAGCCAGTTCGGACCCTGCTCGTAAAGCCCACCGTCACCGAAATAAAGGAAGGAAGGGGCCAGCCGATGGCACGGAAGCTCGAGCTGCACAAGGAGACGCTGCGGGACCTCAACGAGGCGGACCTCGCCGAGGTCGCCGGCGGCGCCACGACGGGCTGCCAGGGCCCGACGGAGGTGCTCACGACCACCCAGACCCCCGCCTGCCCCTCGGGCGCGACGTGGTTCGCCCCCTGCGATTACCCCGACAGCTAGACCACGACCGAGGAGGAACCATGGCGAAGAAGCTCGAGCTCAACAGGGAGACCCTGCGGGACCTCTCCGACGACAGCCTGAAGTCCGTCGGCGGTGGTGACTCGCCTATAACGACCACCTGCCCCGGCAACACCCAGACCCCCGCATGTCCCTCGGGCGCGACCTGGTTCGCCTCTTGCGAGAGCACCTGGCTGCAGTGCGGCTAGGGCCCGACGAGAGAGGCAACATCGGCACCTGCGGCTGATCCGCACGTCGCGTCTGCAACTTCCACGAGCGGCCTTCGGGCCGCTCGTGTTGGTATGGGGGCCGTGACGGACGCCTGGGAGCCGGTGCTGGAGGGCGACCTGCAGCAGCGCGCGCTCGACACGGCCCGCGACATCGGCCGCGTCCTGGTCGGAGTCTTCGAGCGCGACGCTGCTCCTCCCTCGCAGGGGGACGCGTCGCTGTCGCGCGGGTGGACGGGGACCGCGGTCACGCTGCACTACCTCCACGACGCGTTCCCGGGCGAGGGCTTCGACCGCGCCTCGCAGGCAGCCCTCGACCGCGCGGTTGCGGCTGTCGCCGAGCAACGCATGCACGCGGGTCTCCTGCAGGGCTTCCCCGGCGTCGCCTGGGCGCTCGAGCACCTCGGCGGCGACGAGCGCCCCGAGGACGCGACGTCTGCCGTCGACGACGCGCTGATCGCGATGCTCGGCGCCCCCCGATGGGGCGGCCTCTACGACCTGGTCAGCGGCCTCGCCGGCGTCGGGGTCTACGCGCTGACGCGGCTCCCGGCCCCGGCGGGGCGCAAGTGCCTGGAGCTCGTCGTCGAGCGACTGCGGGAATGGTCCGAGCCCGCCGATCCGGGAGTGGCCTGGTACACGCCGCCGCAGCTCATCCCGCCGAGCGCGCGCGAGCGCGTTCCGGAGGGCTACTACAACCTCGGCCTCGCGCACGGGGTCCCCGGGGTGATCGCGGTCCTGTCGCACGCTCACGAAGCCGGCATCGCGCCGGACGCGACGGCGAAGTTGATCGAAGGCGGGGTCGAATGGGTGCTCGGGCAAGCGATGCCGCCTGGCGGCCGCGCCACGTGGCCCTACTTCGTGGGCCCGGGTATAGACCCGCGGCCCGCGCGCCTTGCATGGTGCTACGGAGATCCCGGTGTGATCGTGTCGCTGCTCGCGGCGGCCGACGCGCTCGGACGCCCCGAGTGGGAGGAGGCCGCGCGCGCGGCGCTCGACCGCGCGCTCGCGCGGCCCCCCGGCTCGAGCGACGTCCAGGGCGCGAGCCTCTGCCACGGAGCGATGGGGCTCGCGCACCTGTGGAACCGGATGTGGCAGAGGACGCGCGCGGAGCCGCTGCGCGCGTCGATCGCCTACTGGACGAAGGTCGCGCTCGACCTGCGCGTCCACCCGGACGGGCTCGCCGGCTACTCGGTGTGGGACCCGTCGTCGGAGGAGGAAGAGGGCGGCGACGTACAAGGGCCGGGGCTCCTCGCGGGGATCGCCGGGATCGCGCTCGCGCTCGTGGGGGCCGCGACCGCCCGGGAGCCGGCGTGGGACAGCCATCTCCTGCTGTCGGAGCCGCGCCGGTGAAGGACCCCGCAGTCCCCAACGGCTCCTTCCTGTTGCGCACGCCCCTGTACTCGATCGACGAGGCGTTCGGGTGGAGCGAAGACGTAGAGGCTCCGAACGCGCCCGGCGACGCCGGCGCGCTCGCCCGGGACCGGTCGCTGCTGCGCGCGCGGCTGCGCGCGTTCTACGAGCGTCGGGAGGTGCAGGAGGCGCTGTTCCTCGCGTCGCCGAAGCTGGCGCGGCGGGCGCGCGGCTTCCTCGCCGGCGCGGACGACGTGAAGGTCGAGCGCCCGCTGATCCGCTACTTCCTGCGGATGTGCGCGCGGCCGACCCCGTTCGGCACGTTCGCCGGGAGCGGGGTCGGGCGGCTGGCGTCGGAGACCCGGCTGCGCGTCGGGCCGGTGTCGCAGAACGCGCGCCGCACGCGGCTCGACCACCTCTATCTCACGGCGCTGGCGCACGCGCTGGAGGATCGCTTCCGGCGCGCCCTCACCTACCGTCCGAACTCGAGCCTCTACTCCACCGGCGGCAAGCTGCGCTACGCGGAGGCGAGCTTCCGCGGGGGCCGCAGCTACAGCCTGGTCGCGGTCGAGCCGAACGAGCCCGTCGTCGCGGTGCTCGAGCGGGCGCGCGACGGCGCGTCGTTCGACGAGCTCGCCCGTCTCCTCGTCGACGAGGACGTGACGTACGAGGAGGGCGCGGAGTTCGTGGAGGAGCTGATCGCGTCGCAGCTCCTGGAGTCGACGCTGACGCCGCCGATCACGGGGCCGGAGGCGATCGCCGCGCTGATCGACGAGCTCGCGGCCGTGGCCGGTGCGGAGGAGGAGCGCGGGCTGCTCGGGGACGTGAGGGCCGAGCTCGAGAAGCTCGACGCGGAGGGTCTCGGCGCTCCGGTGGACCGCTACGAGCACATCTTCTCGATCGCAGGGTCGCTGCCCGCCGAGCCGGCCGAGAGCTCGTTCTTCCAGACCGACATGGTCACAGCCCTGGACGAGGCGACGATCGGGCCGAGGGTGGTCGAGGAGATCCTGCGCGCCACCAGGGCCGTCCAGCGGTTCGGCGGCAAGACGTCGAGCACGCTGGACCGCTGGCGCGCCGCCTTCGTCGCGCGCTACGAGACGCGCGAGGTCCCGCTCGTCGAGGC
>JALZEG010000226.1 GCA_030862185.1 Actinomycetota bacterium | reverse complement strand
CCGTATCCGATCTATCTCACCGGGGGCCGCGGGAGCACCGTCACCGACGTCGACGGTCACACCTACGTCGACTTCCACAACGGCTTCGGCACGATGGCCGTCGGTCACGCTCACCCGAAGGTACGCGCGGCGATCGAGCGCGCGGCCGCGCGCGGCACGCACTTCGCCGCGACGACGGAGGACGCGATCCTCGTCGCGGAGGAGCTCAAGCGCCGGTTCGGGATCGACAAGGTGCGGTTCACGAACTCGGGGACGGAGGCGACGATGGACGCGGTCCGGCTCGGCCGCGCTGCCTCCGGCAAGGACGTGCTGCTGAAGATCGAGGGCAGCTACCACGGCCACCACGACGCGGTGATGTTCTCCGTCGTCCCGACCATGGACTCGAGCGGGCCGGTCGAGCGGCCGTGGTCGGTCCCGTTCTCGCGCGGGATCCCCGCCGGCACGTCCAACGACACGATGGTGGTGCCGTTCAACGACGTCCCCGCGCTGGAGGAGACGCTGCGGGAGAACGGCGACCGCATCGGGGCTCTGATCATGGAGCCGGTGATGATGAACATCGGGATCGTGCTCCCACAGTCGGGCTACCTCGAGGCGGTGCGCGAGCTGTGCACGCGCTACGGCGTCGTGCTGATCTTCGACGAGGTGAAGACCGGCTGCACGATCGCACCGGGCGGCGCGACCGAGATGTTCGGCGTGCAGCCCGACCTCGTCTGCCTGGCGAAGGCGATCGGCGGGGGAGTCCCGGTCGGCGCGTTCGGGGGCCGCGCCGAGATCATGGACGAGATCATGAACGGCGTCGCCGCGCTCGGGACGTTCAACGGCAATCCGCTGTCGATGGCGGGCGCGCTCGCGACGCTGACCGAGGTCCTCGACGACGCGGCCTACGAGCACCTACGGTCGCTGGGGACGATGCTGGCGCAGGGCTGCCAGAAGGCGCTGGACGCGGCGGGGATCGAGGCGGTGACGATGGACCTCGGCTGCAAGGGGTCGATCACGTTCCGGGACCGGCCGCTGGAGCGCTACCGCGACTTCCAGGCCGTCGACGACTCGCTGTTCGAGGCGTACTGGTGGTGGCTCGTGAACCGCGACGTCTACCAGACGCCGGGCAAGGAAGAGCAGTGGACGCTGTCGGTCCAGCACACCGAGGCGGACATAGAGCAGTTCCTAGGAGTGTTCGACGGCTACTGCGAGGCCGTAGCGGGGGCCTGATCAGCTCCGTTTGAGCGAGCGCAGCGCGGCCAGGGCGAGGACGAGCGCCCCGACGGCCAGCGCCGCGACGACGCCGCGCGACGCCGCCGACGAGTCGCCGGCGGCCCGCGTGGTGTCCGATTCGGAAGGGCCGCGGTCTCGATCCTGCCTGTTGCCCCGGCCCCCCTTCGTCCCGCGACCGGCTCCGCCATCGCCGCCCGGCCTGTGTCCGCCAGCGCCCCTCGCCGCCACTTCGCCGGCCGAAGCCTCTCCGGCCGCTGCGGGGCACGACGTCCGCCATCCCTCGTCCCCGACGGAGCAGAGAACGGGCGCGGCCGGTGCCTCGAACGCGCCCATCGGGGCGGCGAGGAGCCGGTCGCCCGCCGCGGCGACCGCGGTCACGCCGCGATCGAGGTCGCTCGCCCCGCCGACCTTGCTCCACGTGACGCCGCCGTCGTCGCTGCGGTACACGCCTCCGGCGAGCTTGCCCGAGCCCCCCGACTTCCCGGACACCGTCAAAAGGCCGGCGAACACGTCGCCTCCGTCGAAAGACAGCGCCTGCACCGTCGAGATCAGCTGCCGCTTAGTCGCGGGCGTCACCGTCACGGGCCGGAACGTCCGTGCGCCGTCGGTCGAACGGAACAGCCCGCCGCGGTTGGGGGCCGCGAACACGGTGCCGTCGCGGCCGAAGCGAGGCGACACGTAGAGCTTCGCGACGCCTACCTCCGTGCTGACGACCGTGCCCCCCGTGCAGGAGAAGGACGCGTCGCAGCGCTGGACGACCGGGAGCCCGGTGCCGGGATGAGCGGCCGACGCCAGCGCCGCCGGCTGTCCCGGAGGCACCTTCGGCCAGGCCGGATGGAACACGAGCTGCGCGCTCTCCAGCGTCGTCCCGGGCACCCGCCGGACGCTTCCCTCGGGCAGGTTCAGCAAGTGCTGCCCCTGGTCTCCCGAGATCAGAACCGCCACCTCTTCGCCCTCGAGGGGGCGGACGTCGATCTGTCCGATCGGCGAGTCGAAGGCCTGGAAGGAGAGCCCGCCGTCCCTGCTGACCTGGATGCCGTCCTCGGCAGCCGAGACGAGGACGTCTCCGTCGCCGGCGTCGGAGACGGCGACCTGCGTCCCCGACCACCGTCTCGCCGGCAACCTGTCCCACGACGCGCCGCCATCCGCGGAGCGCATGAGCCTCGTGCATCTCGTCTCGCACCCGAGCGACTGCCACACCGAGTAGAGGGTGTGGTTCGAAGCGTACTCCGACGATGGTGCGATCGAAGACACCAAGACCTTCGATGCAGGCGCCGACGCGGCCGGGCCGGAGAAGGATCCGGCGCAGACGGTGCACACCAGGCCCGCGAGGACGACACCGCGCTTCACCTCGTGTCGGACGTTCCTCGACCTCGGGTGGCCTGGGACTCGTGCGCGACCCTTGGCCGGGGGCCTAGAGACCTGCGAAGACCGAGACCGCAGGACCGGCGGCAGAGCTGATCGGGCACGGGAAATCCGGCACGAGCACGCCGACCTTGACGTGCGGGCTCCCCTGGTTCGTCACAGCGGCCTGGACTACGCCTCCGACGATCACGCGGACCTCCGTCCCGGCGCCACCGCCGTCGAGGACCGTGAGGGCGCAGCCCCCGAAGTACGTGAAGCCGAACCCACCCGAAGCGCCCGGCCCGGGCTGGGGAACGTTGATCAGGTTCCCGCCCTCGTTGACGGTCACGCTGGCGCACGGGTCCGACGAGAAGCTGAAGCCACCGCTTCCGAACGTCGGTACGACGTCGAGCGGCGGGTTGAACGAATACGAGTTCTGTTCGAGACAAACCTTGACGCCGGCAGCGGAGGCGCCCTGTGGAAGGGCCACGACCGCGAGCCCCGCGACGACCGCTACGGCGAGCAACGTCCTGGTCCGTCCGCCCACTTTGATCTCCTCCTGCTGATCTGGGAAGTATGCGCCCCACGCGCACTACTTCCGATTCGTCCACCTTCCAAAAAGGTACAGGCAACTTCGCAAGCGAGTCAAGCCGGCGCCGGCGCGCCTAGCCCTTCGCCGTCTTGGCCGCCACGGCTCCGGCCCCCACGGACCCCGCCCGTTCACGGCCCCGCACCACCGACGCCACCACGTACACGACGCCCAGCAGGAAGATCAGCGTCCCCATCACGTTGACCTGCGGCGGGACGCCTATGCGCGACGCCCCGAACACCCACAGCGGGAACGTCACCGTTCCGCCCGCGTTGAAGCTCGTGATGACGTAGTCGTCGATCGACAGCACGAAGGCGAGGAGCCCCGCGGCCAGCACGCCCGGGAAGATCAGCGGGAACGTCACCGTCCAGAACGTCGTCCACGGCGTCGCGCCGAGGTCCTGCGCCGCGTCCTCCAGGCTGTGGTCGAGCCCGCTCAACCGCGCCCGCACGGTAACGACGACGTACGAGATCGAGAACAAGATGTGGGCGATCACGATGGTGACGAAGCCGCGCGCCACGTTCATGGTCACGAACAGCGATAGCAGCGACACGCCGAGCACGATCTCCGGCGTCGCCATCGGCAGGAACACGAAGAGGTTGAGCGCGCCGCGCCCCCGCATGCGGTAGCGGCTCAACGCGAGCGCCACCATCGTCCCGAGGACGGTCGCGACGAGCGTGCTGACGCCGGCGACGACGAGCGAGTTCTCGAGCGCGGTCGTGAGCTCGGGGATCTCGAACAGCTCCCGGTACCACCGCAGCGTGAACCCCTGCCACGCAAAGTTGAAGCGACCCCGCGGGTCGTTGAAGCCGAACAGGATCATCACGACGATGGGCACGAACAGGTACGCGATGACGAGCCCGGTGTAGACGGGCAGGAACGAGACGCGCCGGCGCCTCATACGGTCAGCTCCTCGGTCCCCAGCTTGCGCACGTAGCGCAGCACGCCGATCAGGATCGCCGCCATCAGAACGAACGAGATCGCCGCCCCCTCGGGATAGTCGTTGTTCGTGAGGAACTCCCTCTGGATGACGTTGCCGATCATCGTCGTGTTGATGCCCCCGAGGAAGGTCGCGTTGACGAAGTCGCCGACGGCGGGGATGAACGTCAGCAGGCATCCGGCGAAGACGCCGGGCATGGACAGCGGCAGCGTCACCTTGAGGAACGCCTGCCGGCGGCT
>JALZEG010000221.1 GCA_030862185.1 Actinomycetota bacterium | reverse complement strand
CGCTCCGCGTGCGAGTACGTCGCCGCGACCTGCTCGCCCATGCCCGGGTAACGCTGCACGATCCGAACCCTCTCCTCGTCGATCTCGATCACGTTGTACGAGGGCCGCGTGTAGCCGCGCACGCGGTGGCTCGACGCGGTGCCGGAATTGACGAGCAGCATCTCGCCGAACTGCCACACGTTCGGGACGTGCTTGTGGCCCGCCAGGACGAGGCGGACGTCGAGCTCGTAGAGGAGCGCGAGCACGTCGCCCGCGTCCCACACGATGTTGCGCTCGCGTCCGGTCCCCGGCACCGACACGAGGTGGTGGTGCAGCACGAAGATCCGGTAGTCGTCGGGCCACTCGTAGCCCGCGCGGATCCAGTCGTAGCGGATGTGCCCGACCTCTCCCTCGGCGAGGTCGGGCTTCGAGGAGTTGACCGCGACCACGGTCGCCCACCGCTGGGGCTCGGCACCGTCCGGCGGGCTCATCGGGAGCCTGACGACGCGGTCCGACTTCCCGAACGCGTCGCGGAAGTGCAGGAAGCCGACGTTCATCAGGTCGTGGTTGCCGGGGATGACGAGCATCTCGAGGTCCGACAACCGGTCGAGGTAGCGCTTCGCCTGACGGAACTGCGGCCCGTAGCCCTCGGACGTGAGGTCGCCGACGACCGCGACGAGGTTCGGGCGGAGGTCGAGGATCTCTTCGATCGCGTGGTCGAGGAGCCCGCCGTCGAACATGGGATGGCCACAGTGCAGGTCCGAGATCTGAGCGATCGTCAGATGGTGGCCTCTCACGAGGTCCGTATGATAGGTGCCGTCGCCAGGCCTGAGCGTCGAGCTGGGGGAGAGTTGGAGCCGGTCTACCTGATCACCAAGGGGATCCTCAAGCCGTGGCTCCGCTTGTGGTTCCGCTGGCGCATCGAGGGGGCCGACAACATCCCCCGTCACGGCGCCGCGATCCTCGCCGTCAACCACATCGCGTACCTCGACCCCTTCGCGGCTGCGTACGTCGTCGACCACCGCAAGCGCCGTCCGCGCTTCCTGGCGAAGGCCGAGCTCTTCCAGGACCGGCGCATCTCATGGATCCTGCGCGGCTGCCGTCAGATCGAGGTGCGGCGGGGAACGGCCAGCGCGCCGATGGCGCTCGACAAGGCCATCGAAGCGCTCGCGCGCGGCGAGATCGTCGTCGTCTTCCCCGAGGGGACGATCACGAACGACCCCGACCTGAACCCGATGGCGCCCAAGACCGGAGCGGCGCGGCTCGCGCTCGAGTCCGGCGCGCCGTTGCTCCCGTGCGCCGTCTGGGGCACGCAGAACGTGTGGCCCAAGGGATACGCGAAGCACTGGCGGCCGCGCCAGCTGGTCCTGATCAGGGTCGGCTCTCCGCTGGACGTCTCGGGCGACCCGCGCTCGCCTTCGGCGTGGGCGGAGGTGGGCGAGAAGCTGATGAGCGCGATCTCCAACCTGCTCGCCGGCCTGCGCAACGACCTCCCCGACCGGCGCAGGCCGAAGAAGAAAGCGGCTTGAGGTGAAGATCGCCTTCGTCGGCGCCGGGTCGTGGGGCACGGCGACCGCGGCGCTCGTCGCCAAGAAGCAGAAGTACGACACCTACCTGTGGGCGCGACGCGCCGAGCTCGCCGAGACGATCAACCTCTACCACGAGAACCCCGAGTACCTCCCGGACATCGCCCTGCCGGAGAACCTCGTCGCGACGAACGACCTGGAGGAGGCGCTGACCGAGGCGGAGGTCGTCGTGATGGGCGTGCCGTCGCACGGCTTCCGCGGCGTGTTGAAGGACGTCTCGGCGATCGCCGGCCGGAAGCCTTGCTACGTGAGCCTGACGAAGGGCATCGAGGTCGAGAACCGGAAGCGGATGTCGGAGATCCTGCGCGAGGAGGTCGAGGGCATCGGCGACGAGTGCATCTCGGTGCTGACCGGTCCGAACCTGGCGAAGGAGGTCGTGCGGGGGTATCCCGCGGCGTCGACGGTCGCGTGCGGCGACGAGTCGGTTGCGACTCGGTTGCAGGAGGTCTTCCAGTCGCTGACGTTCCGGTGCTACCGGAACACCGACCTCGTCGGCTGCGAGCTGGGCGGCGCGCTCAAGAACGTCATCGCGATCGCCGCGGGGATGGCCGATGGCTTGGGCTTCGGAGACAACACGAAGGCGACGGTGATGACGCGGGGCCTCGCCGAGATGGCGCGCTTCGGCGTCAAGTTCGGCGCGCACCCGCTGACGATGCTCGGGCTCGCCGGGGTCGGCGACCTCATGGCGACGTGCGCGAGCCCGCAGTCGCGCAACCACTACGTCGGGATCGAGCTCGGCAAGGGCCGCAAGATCGACGAGATCATCGGCTCGATGAACATGGTCGCCGAGGGCGTGAAGAGCTGTAAGCCGATCTACGAGCTCGGCCAGGACGCCGGCGTGTGGATGCCGATCACCGAGAACGTCGTCCGGATCTGCCACGAGGGGGCGACGCTCGAGGAGCTGGTGGACGACCTGTTGAGCCGCGAGATCCGCAGCGAGTTCGAGGGCGTCGAGGACTACCTCAAGCTGTAGCTTCCAGGGCCCCCAGCAGGTCGTCGATGAGATCCTCCGGATCCTCCAGGCCCACCGACAGTCGGCAGAAGCCCTCGTCCATGCCGACCGCGCGCAACTCCTCCGGCGACAGCTGCGTGTGCGTCACGCTCGCCGCGTGGACGATCAGGGAGTGCGTCCCGCCGAGCGACGCCGCCGGCAACACGACGTCCAGGGCTTCCTGGAACCGGCCCGCGCGCTCGCGGCCGCCGCGCACGGCGAAGCCGATCGTTCCTCCGCCGTGCCCGCCCAGCACCGTCTGGCAGAGCTCGTGAGAGGGATCGCCGGGCAGACCGGGGTAGTCGACCCTCTCGACGTGGTCGCTCGAGGCGAGCGCGTCCGCGACCGCGAGGGCCGACGCCGACGAGCGCGCGACGCGCAGCGGCAGCGTCGACAGCCCGCGCATCGCGAGCCACGCGTTGAACGGCGCCAGCGTCGGGCCGAAGTCCCGCGCGACCTTGCGGAGCTTGTCGACCGTCGCGGGGTCGCCGCACGCTATGCCCCCCATCAGGTCGTGGTGCCCGCCCAGGAACTTCGTCGCGGAGTGGACGACGAGCGTCGCGCCGTGCTCGATCGGACGGCACAGCGCCGGGCTTGCGAACGTGTTGTCGACGACGAGCGGCACACCTGCCGAGCGAGCCAGCGCGCCCAGGCGCGGGAGGTCGGCGACGACGATGCGCGGGTTGCCGATCGTCTCGCAGTACAGCAGCGCGCCCCCCGGCAGCGCGCGTTCGATCCCGTCGTGGTCGTCGACGTCGAAGAAGTCGGTCGTGACGCCCATGTCCTTCATGCGCGTCGTCAGGATCGAGTAGCTGTTGCCGTAGAGCTGGCGCGCCGCGACGATCCGCGACCCCGGCCGCGCGAGCGCCATGAATGCCGACGAGATCGCGGCCATCCCGCTCGAGAAGGCCTCCGCGTCCTCGGCCCCCTCGAGGTCGGCGACCGCGGCCTCGAACGCGTCGACGGTCGGATTCGCCCAGCGCGTGTAGACGTAGCCGGCGCCGACGCGCTCCTCCGACGCCTTCGCGAACGCCTGCGTGTCGTCGAACGAGTACGTCGACGACAGGTCGAGCGGCGGCGCTATGGGTCGGCCGTCTTGCTCGGGAAGCGATGGGCGGTGGACGGCGCGGGTCGAGAAGCCCCTGCGTCTGCGTGCCGGATCGCTGCTCATTTGAAGGCGGTTCCGCCGAGCCGGCCCCGCGCGGCCAGCTCTCCTAGAGGTGGACGACGGGGCAGGTCAGCGTCCGCGTGATGCCCTCGACGGCCTGGATCTTGGCGACGACCAGCTTGCCGAGGTCGTCGACGTTCGGCGCACTCGCACGGACGATGACGTCGTACGGCCCCGTCACGTCCTCGGCCGCGTCGACGCCTTCGATGTCGCGGACTTCGCGCGCAACCTGAGCGGCTTTGCCGACTTCGGTCTGGATCAGGATGTACGCCTGGACGACTGCCACGTCGCTCCTTCCGTTCGCCTACGTTTGGTCGATTGGGTGCCGGGAGTCTAGCAGGGCCGCCTCGCGCGCCTTCCGGTAGGCTCGGGCCTTCTCCCACACCGATACAAGGAGTTTTTGATGTCATCCGCCTCGTTAGCGGGGATCGAACGCCCCGGCCGCGTACACCTGAACCTGAGCGCTCCCGCGCTCGTGGAGATGGCCGTGAGCCGGGACGAAGGTCTGCTGGCGCAGTCGGGAGCGCTCGTCACGAGGACCGGCGAACGCACGGGACGTTCGCCGAAGGACCGTTTCTTCGTGTCGCACGGCGCGTCCAAGGACCAGATCGAGTGGGGGCCGGTGAACCAGCCGTTCGAGCCGGCGCAGTTCGACGCGCTGCTCGACCGTGTGCGCGACCACATCGAGGGACGCGAGCTGTTCATCGTCGACGGGTTCGTCGGCGCGGACCCGGAGCACTCGATCCGCCTGCGCGTGATCGCCGAGTACGCGTGGCACGCGCTGTTCGCCAAGCAGCTCTTTCGCCGGCCGGAGCCCGCGGAGCTCGAGGGCTTCGAGCCGGAGTTCGTCGTCCTGTCGGCGCCGTCGTTCGACGCGGTGCCGGATCGCGACGGCACGAACTCCAACGCGTTCGTCGGCATCGAGCTCGAGCGGAAGCAGGTCCTGATCTGTGGCACCCACTACGCCGGCGAGATCAAGAAGTCGATCTTCACCTCCGCGAACTACCTGGCGCCCGAGGCGGGCGTCCTGCCGATGCACTGCTCGGCGAACCTCGGGGGCGACGGCGACGTGGCCCTCTTCTTCGGCCTCTCCGGGACCGGCAAGACGACCCTGTCGGCGGACCCCGAGCGCCGGCTGATCGGGGACGACGAGCACGGTTGGTCCGACAACGGGGTCTTCAACTTCGAGGGCGGCTGCTACGCGAAGTGCATCCGGCTGTCGCAGGAGAACGAGCCGCAGATCTGGGCGGCGATCCGCTTCGGCTCGGTCGTCGAGAACGTCGTCGTCGACGACGTCACGCGCGACGTGGACTACGACGACGCGTCGATCACGGAGAACACGCGCGTCGCGTACCCGCTCGAGTTCATCCCCGGCTTCGTGCCCGAGGGCCGCGCCGGGCACGCGGAGACGATCGTGTTCCTGACGGCGGACGCGTTCGGGGTGCTGCCTCCGATCTCGCGGCTCTCGGCGGATGCCGCGATGTATCACTTCCTGTCTGGGTTTACCGCGAAGCTCGCGGGGACCGAGGCCGGGCTGGGCGCCGAGCCCGAGGCCACGTTCTCGACGTGCTTCGGCGCGCCGTTCCTGCCGCTGCGCCCGAGCGTCTACGCGGAGATGCTCGGCGAGCGCATCGAGAAGCACGGCGCGCGCGTGTTCCTCGTGAACACAGGCTGGACCGGGGGACCGTTCGGCACCGGCACGCGGATGAGCCTCCCCGCGACGCGCGCGATGGTCCGCGCCGCTACGTCCGGAGCGCTCGACGGGGTCGAGACGCGCAACCATCCGATCTTCAACCTCGACGTCCCCGTGAGCTGCCCCGGCGTGCCGGACGACGTGCTCGACCCGCAGTCGACGTGGGCGGATCCCGAGGCCTACGAGGAGAAGGCGCGCGAGCTCGCGCGGATGTTCGTGAAGAACTTCGAGCGGTTCGTCGACTCCGTGCCCGCAGAGGTCGTCGAGGCGGGCCCGCGGGCCGACTAGCTCTCGATCTCGAAGAAGATGCGCACCTCGGTGTGGTACTCGGTGATCACACCGTCCTCGACGACCGCGGCGGTGGAGACGACGTGCAGCCTGTTGATGCCCCTGATCGTGCGCGACGCCTCCTTCAGCGCCTCGCGCGCGGCGTCCCCCCAGCTCTCGGCGGATACGCCGGTCAGCTCGATCGTGTTCAGCACGGCCACGGCTGCCTCCCTGAGGTAGTGAGCGTCCGGTGAGCGCCGAGGCGCGAACGGTATCCGAACTCGGCGAGTCCGGTTTGATCGAGCTCGTCGCCGCTCACCTGCCGCCCGCGCCGCCGAACGAGCTGTGGACGGGCGACGACGCCGCGCTCATCGTCCTCCGCGACCCCGCTGCGATCGTCACGACCGACACGATGGTCGAGGGGCACGACTTCGACCTGTCGTACTGCTCGGGCTTCGACGTGGGGTGGAAGGCCGTCGCGGTGAACGTCTCCGACGTAGCCGCGATGGCGGGACGGCCGACGCATGCAGTCGCGACTCTGGCGCTCCCCCCCTCGACGCTCGTCGCGCTCGCCGACGGGATCGGGGCCGGCCTTGCGGCCGCAGCACGACGGTGGGAGGTGGCGGTCGTGGGAGGCGACGTCAGCGCGGCCCCCGTGCTCGTGGTCGCGGTCACGCTCCTCGGCGCGCCCGCGGCCGAGCGCGTCGTGACGCGCACCGGCGCGCGGCCCGGCGACGTCGTCTGCGTGACCGGCTCGATCGGCGGCGCGTGGGGCGGTCTGCAGCTGCTGAGGTCCGGCCGGGCCGACGCCTCGCCGGCCCTGGTCGAGCGCCACCTCCGTCCCGTGGCGCGCGTCGACGAAGGCCACGCGCTGTTGGACGCCGGCGCGACGGCGATGATCGACGTCTCGGACGGCTTCGCGATCGACCTCACTCGGCTCATGGCCGCGTCCGAGACCGGCTGTGTCGTCGATCCGGCTGCGGTGCCGCTGCATCCGGAGCTGCGCGTGCTCGGCCTGCGCGACGACGACCTCGTCAGGGGTGCGATCCTGGGCGGCGAGGACTTCGAGCTGATCGCGACGCTGCCTCGGGACGCCGTCACGCCCGCGGGAGTGACGGTCGTCGGCGAGGTGACGGAGGGGCAGTCGCTTCGGTTCGGAGACGAGGACCTGGCAGAGCTCGGAAGGGAGCACGGATGGGATCACCTGCGCGGCCGGTGACCGGGCTGCCGCGCGCGTTGACGATCGCGGGATCGGACTCGGGCGGGGGCGCCGGCATCCAGGCGGACTTGAAGACGTTCTTCGCACTCGGTTGTCACGGCACGAGCGCGATCACCGCGCTGACCGCTCAGAACACGGTCGCGGTCACCGGCGTCTACGAGGTCGACCCGAGCTTCGTCGTCCAACAGGTCGAGGCGGTCGTGACCGACATCGGCGTGGACGCCGCCAAGACGGGGATGCTCGCGTCGGCACCGCTCGTGGAGGCGGTTGCGAAGGCGGTGGAGGCGTTCGAGATCCCGCGGCTCGTCGTCGACCCGGTGTCGGTGAGCAAGCACGGCGACCGTCTCCTGGCCGAGGACGCGCTCGACGCGCTGCGCACGCGGCTGATCCCGCTCGCCGAGGTCGTGACGCCGAACCTGCACGAGGCGGCGGCGCTGACGGGGATGGACGCGATCGAGACGACGGCCGGCATGAAGGAGGCGGCGCGGGCGATCCACGCGCTCGGCCCCAGCACCGTCCTGGTCAAGGGAGGCCACTTCGAGAACGACGAGTCGGTGGACCTGCTCTTCGACGGCTCGGACTTCACCGAGCTGCGGGGGCCGCGCTTCGACACCCGCGACACGCACGGGACGGGCTGCGCTCTCTCGGCCGCGATCGCGGCGCGACTGGCGCACGGCGACTCGACGATCGACGCGCTGCACGCGGCGAAGAGGTTCATCTCCGGCGCGATCGAGCGCGGCGTGCGGATCGGCAACGGCTACGGCCCGGTGAACCCGGGCTGGGAGCTGCTCTAGGGGGCCGCGGGAAGCGCGGCCGCCTCGGCGCGCAACGTCTCTCGATCGAGCTCCTCGGCGCGCGCCCGCAGATCGGCGTACGCGACCGTTCCCGCGGCCGACGTGAACAGCCACACCGGCGCGGTCGCCAGCGCCACGATGATCGTCGCCCACAGCGATCCGACGAAGCCCGCATCGTCCAGGTCCGGGAGGACAAGGCTCAACGTCGTGAGTCCCACTATCTGGATCAGCGCGGGACCCACCGCGAGGACGAGCAGAGCCGACAGGACGCGGCCCCAGTGTCCGCTCAACAGGTTCTTCGCCCGCGTTGCCGCGTCGCGGAACTCCAGGCGCTCCCAGACGATGGCGTGCACGAGTACGGGGGGGCCGAGGACGGCCGGCAGCAGCAGCACCCGCATGATCCCGCCCAGGAACAGCACGAGCAGCAACAGCGGCATCGCGAGGTAGAGCGCGGAGACGATGACGTGCCCGAGCATCGGCCGGAGCCGCCGTCCGCCGGTGTCGCTGCCGGCGCGGTGTCCGGCGATGTCCGCCAGGAACACCGGTGCCGCGACCGCCGCGAGCAGCGTCCCCGCGATCGTCAGGAGCAGTACCTCGGCGGCGAACGCGAGCGCGCGCACCTCCAGCGTCGGGCGGACGTCGAGCACCTCGACCATGAACAGGATGACGCCGTAGTCCAGGAGGGACGCCGCGACCACGCCGCCGGCGAAGACGGGGCCGAGCCGGGCGAAGCACGCGCGGAACGACCTCCACGTCCACGCGAAGTAGCCGTCGAGTCGAACGGGCGCCGGGAACGAGCGCGCCCCCTCGGTAGTCGGGTCGCTCACCCGGGCGTCAACGGACCCGGCGCTTCGCGATGAGGCCGACGACGAGCAGCCCCGCCAGCGCGACGGCGCCGATGGCGAGCTTCTTGCCGATCTCGCCCGCCTCGACCTTGGCGCGGTCGACCAGCTCGTCGACCTTGCGCGCCAGGTCCTCGCGCGTCTCCTCGATCTCGCCCAACGTCTGGCGAGCGTCCTTGCCCATGCGGCCTCCTATCTCCTGCCCAAGGATTTCACCAGCTCGGCGTCCTCCTTGAGCGACTGCTTCGTCATCTCGGTCGAGACGGGGGCCGAGAGCTTCTTCTTGGCGACCAGACCGGCGATCACCGTGAACAGGATGAGCACTCCCATCGTCGCCAGGTCGGCGGCCCACGTCTGCAGGACCTCGTCGAAGCCGTCGCGGATCGCGAGCAGGGCGAAGATCAGCGCGAAGAAGGCGAAGACGCCGGCGACCGTGATCACGACGACGCCCTTGACCTTGGTCGCGACGGACTGCCCGACCTCCTGCTTGGCGAGCTCGACCTCTTTCCGGATCAGCGTCGAGAGGTCCTCGGTGACCTCCTTCATCAGCCGACCGGCGGACTTCTCGCCGCCGGCCCCGTTGCCCGTGTAGAGATCCTGCGCTCTCGGTCGTTCGGCCACGATCCCTCCCTATTCCTGCGTTACGGCCGGGGCCGCCCCGCGTCCCTCGACCAGCGATTGTCGCGTCAACCGGCGCTCCGCGAGGACCGCGTTGACTTCTGCGCTCAGCAAGGTGATCTGGGCGAGCAGGTAGCTCGTGACCAGGAGCCCCGCCGCGGTGGCGAACGCGCCGAACGTGGCGCTGCGCACCTCGGCCCCGCGGCTGAGATAGAGCGTCCCGAAGTACTTGAGGAGCTCGAAGATCGCGGCCGCGATGGCCGCGCCGGGGAGCACCTCCTGCCACGACCGGCGCAGTCGTGGCAGGAACTTGAAGGCGGTCATGAAGATGGCGAGGTTCAGCGCGAGGCCGACGACGAGGCTGAGGACCGTCGCGAGGATTCCCGACGCCCACTGCGCCCATCCCGTGACCACGACGGAGCCGAGCACCATGAGCGCGAACACCGCGAGCCACTTGAGCGCGTCGAGCCGCTTGACGAGGAAGTTGCCCTCCTCCTCGACGCGATGGATCTTGTTGAGGGCGTGGCCGAGGGCCACGACGGCGCCGCTCCCGGAGTAGAGCGTGAGCACGATGCTGAGGACGGCGAGCCCCCCGGCGGCGCGCCGGATTGCTCTCAACACCTCGGGCTCGATGATGCTGCCAACCAACGGGAAGCTCTGGAGGCCCTCGGCGAGGAGGTCCTGCTCGAGCTCCGGGTAGACCTGCGTCGCGAAGCCGAGCACGGCGGTAGCGAAGATCAAGAGCGGAAACATCGAGAAGAAGACGTAGTAGGTGAGCGCGGCCGCGTAGAAGCCGCCGTCGTCCTCCGAGAAGCGCTTGAACGTCCGGACGGCGACGTCGACGAAGCCGTAGTCGGCGCGTGCCTTCTCTAGGCGCAGCTTTGCCTGGGCGACGTATCGATTGAAGTCGGGCATCGCGCGGGGGTTACCCCGGGCGGCCGGAGGCCTAACAGGCCGAGCTCCTACTCTTCGGCCCAGCCCTTCGCTGCGAGGATCTCCGCTATCGAGGATCTGAGCGCCGGCAGATCCTGGGTTGCAACTTGCCAGACCTCGTCGATATCCACCTCGAGGTAGTCGTGAACGAGGACGTTGCGAAACCCGGCTATCGCGGCCCACTCGATGTCTGGGTGAGCCGACTTGATGTCTTCGGAAATCCGCTTCGTCGATTCGGCTAGTACCTGGAGATTGCGGACGGCGGCGTCCTGGCCCTTGACGTCGGCGAAGAAGGCGGCTCTGTCCGGTCCCACGTAACGCTCGATGCGGTCGATGCACTCGATGACGTGAAGCAGATACGTGCGATCTCTGTCGCTCAAAGCGGCCGAGCGTCCGCGAGAACCGCGTCTCGCATCGTTCGATGAAGCGAGCTCGGCGTCACGACGTGCACCTTGCGTCCCAGGAGACCCTCGAGCTCGAGAACGAGCCGGGAGTGATCCAGGAGACTGCGCCCCTGATCGAGCTCGACCAGGAAGTCGACGTCGCTGTCGTCTCGACCCTCACCACGCGAGGCGGAGCCGAAGACGCGGATGGTCTTGACGCCGTTGCGACGAGCGACCTCGAGGATGCCTTCTCGTTTGTCCGTCAAGAGTCGGGCCAAGTCCACAGAAGCGCTACCTCCCAGGACGAGTATCGCCCAAGACCGCGGTCTAGCTGCCGGATATGAGGGAGACGAACAGGCCGAGCTAGACGGCGCGGCTGACCTTGTTCGCCTTGAGGCACTTGGTGCAGACGGCGACGCGCTTGGGCGCCCCGGCCACCACCACACGCATCTTCTGGATGTTGGGGTTCCAACGCCGGCGCGTGCGCCTGTGGGAGTGGGAGATGTTGTTCCCGAACCCCGGCGTCTTGCCACAGATGTCACAAACGGAAGCCATAGAGGCGAGAGGGTACCAAATATTGACGCCCTCCCGGCTGTAGCGGCCGTTAACGTCGGGACCATGAGCCAGACCGTCAGGGCCCGGCCGAAGGGGCTCGAGCTGTATGCCTCGCCGCGCTCCGCGCTGCCTCTGCCGGTGACGGGCAAGCGGGCCGAGGCCCTCGCGAAGCTCGGCATCGGGTCGGTCCAGGACCTCCTCCAGCATTACCCGCGCTACCACGTCGACCGGACGCAGCTGCGGACGATCGCCGACCTCCGCCGGCTCGCCGCCGAGGGCCACGACGGCGAGGTCCAGGTGCACGCGACGGTCAAGAAGATCGCCCGTCCGTTCCGCACGCGCTCGGGCAAGGTGATGATCAAGGGGCAGATCGCCGACGAGACCGGCGCGGTCGACGTCACGTGGTTCAACCAGGAGTGGGTGACGCGCGCGCTGCAGCCGGGCACCGTCGCCTTCTTCTACGGCAAGCTCGGCCTCTTCCGGGGTCGCCTCCAGATGAGCGCGCCGCGCTTCGAACGGGTCCGCACGGGGGCCGAGCCGTTCAACGTCGGCCGCATCGTCCCGATCTACCCGGCGACCGCGGAGCTGACGAGCGACCAGCTGCGCAAGCTGATGTGGGACGCGCTCGCGAAGCACGGGACGATCCTCGACCCCCTGCCGGAGACGCTGTTCCGCTCCCTCGGCCTCATGACGCGGTCCGACGCGGTACGGCTCATCCATTTCCCCGACTCGCGCGAGGACGTGCTCGGCGCACGCCGGCGGATCGTCTTCGACGAGGTCTTCACGCTCCAGCTCGGCCTCGTGTACCGCAAGCGCAAGCTCGAGCGGACCGTGCGCGGGATCGCGCACGCCGCCCCCGGGCCGGCGTCGCTCGCGGAGACGTTCGTCGCGGAGCTGCCGTTCGAGCTGACCCGCGCGCAGCGGCGCGCCTGCGGCGAGGTCGCGTCCGACATGGCCAAGGGCCACCCGATGCACCGGCTCGTCGAGGGAGAGGTCGGCTCCGGCAAGACCGTCGTCGCGCTGTACGCGTGCCTCGTCGCGGTCGAGGGCGGCTACCAGGCTGCGTTCATGGCGCCGACGGAGGTGCTCGCCGAGCAGCACCACCTCACGGTCGCGGAGCTGCTCGACCGCGCCTTCGGCGAGGCGGAGCGCGCGAACCTCTTCGCCGGCGTGTCGCGCCGGCCGGTCGTCCGGCTGCTCACCGGGTCGACCCCCGCGGCGCAGCGCCGCAAGGTCCTCGACGAGGTCACGCGCGGCGAGGTCGACCTGTTGTTGGGTACGCACGCCCTCATTCAGGAGTCCGTCGAGTTCGCGCGGCTCGGGATCGCCGTCGTCGACGAGCAGCACCGCTTCGGCGTCCACCAGCGCAAGACGCTGCGCGAGAAGGGGGCGGAGGGCGAGCCGGACGTCCTCGTGATGACGGCGACGCCGATCCCGCGCACGCTCGCCGTCACGATCTACGGCGACCTCGACGTGTCGATCCTCGACGAGCTCCCGAAGGGCCGCAAGCCGATCGAGACGCGGATCGCGGCTGCCGCCGGCGAGCGCGACGAGGCGTACGAGCTGATCCGCCGCGAGGTCGCGGCCGGGCGGCAGGCGTTCGTCGTCTACGCGCTGCGCGACGAGTCGAACAAGACGGAGCTGCGCAGCGCGAAGGCCGAGGCCAAGCGGCTCGCGGAGGACGTGTTCCCCGACCTCCGCGTCGGGCTCGTCCACGGCGACATGAAGTCCGCGGAGAAGGAGGAGGCGATGGGCGCGTTCCGCGACGGGAAGACCGGCGTGCTCGTCGCGACGACCGTGATCGAGGTCGGCGTCGACGTGCCGAACGCGACCGTGATGTTGATCGAGGACGCGGATCGTTTCGGGCTCGCGCAGCTCCACCAGCTGCGCGGACGCATCGGCCGCGGCGTGCATGCGTCGTACTGCGTCCTCGCGACCGACGTCGACCTCACCAAGGCCGGAACCGATCCGGCTACCGGGCTCGTGGCCGAACGTCTGCGCGCGGTCGAGGCGAGCGGCGACGGGTTCCAGCTCGCGGAGGTCGACCTGCGGCAGCGCGGCGAGGGACAGCTGTTCGGCGCGCGGCAGTCGGGAATGCCACAGCTCAAGATGACGCGCGTGCTGCAGCACCAGGACGTGATCAAGAAAGCGCGCGACCTCGCGGTCGCCATCCTGGACGAGGATCCCGAGCTCCGCTCGTACGAGCACGCCGAGCTGGCGCGGGAGATGCACGCCCGGTTCCCCGATCGGGCCCTCGACGTCGTCCACTCCGGCTGACGCCAGCGCGGCACCCGGCTGACGCGGCCCCCTCCGGTTGGATAGGTTGGAGACCATGAGAGTCATCGCGGGGAAGGCGAAGGGCCGCCGGCTGAAGTCCCCCGGCCTCGGCACCAGGCCGATGACCGACCGGATGAAAGAGGCGGTCTTCTCGGCCCTGGGAGAGCTCAACGGGCTCGTGGTTCTCGACCTCTACGCCGGCTCCGGCTCCCTCGGCCTCGAGGCGCTGTCGCGAGGCGCGAAGAGCGCCCGCTTCGTCGAGAGCGCGCGCGACGCGATCGTCAAGCTCGAGGAGAACATCGAGACGACCGGCCTCGGCAAGAAGGCCGAGGTGACATGGGCGGACGTCGTAACGACTCTGCAGCTCGGGACCGACGACCGCGTCGACCTCGTTTTCCTCGACCCTCCGTACTCGATGCCGCTGGGCGGCGTCCGCGCCGACCTCGAGGCGCTGGTGATGAACGGCTTCCTCTCCGACGAGGGCCGCATCGTGGTCCACCGGCCCGCGAAGGAGGGGAAGTTGAAGCCCCTCGGCCTCCGGCTGCTGTGGGAACGGGAGTACGGCCAGTCCCGCATCCTCGTCTTCGCGCACGAGGACGAGGACTGACCGACGGCGTGACGACCGCGCTGTGCCCGGGCTCGTTCGACCCGCCGACCAACGGGCACGTCGACGTCATCGAGCGAGCGGCCCGGCACTTCGACCACGTCGTCGCGGCCGTGATCGCGAACCCGTCGAAGGAGCCCCTGTTCTCTGCGGAGGAGCGGGTGGAGCTGCTGCGTGAGGCGCTCGCGCAGATGGACAACGTCGAGGTTGCGTCGTTCGACGGGCTTCTCGTCGATTTCGCCCGGGAGCGCGGGGTGACCGTGGTCGTCAAGGGTCTGCGCGCGGTCTCCGACTACGACTACGAGCTCCAGATGGCGCAGATGAACGAGGCCCTGTCACCCGGGCTGGAGACGTTCTTCGTGCCGGCCAAGGCGTCGTGGGCGTTCCTGTCGTCGAGCCTCGTCCGCGAGGTCGCGCGCTACGGGCGGTCGGTCGACGGGCTCGTGCCGGAGGGTGTCGCGAATGCCCTGAAAGTCCGATTCGGGGGCTGAAAGGCCGCTGTTCGAGCGCGGCCGACATGGCATGCTGTAGAGCCTCACATTCCCCATCACGCTTGGAACAGCCCGAAAGGTAGCGACTCAATGGACCTCATCGAACGGATCGACGAGATGCAGGTGCTGATCGAGGAGGCCAAGTCCGTGCCGCTGTCCTCCTCCGTCGTCATCAACCGGGACGAGTTCCTGGAGATGCTCGCCCAGATGAAGGAAGAGGTGCCCGACGAGGTCCGCCAGGCCCGCTGGATGACCCGCGACCGCGACGAGCTCCTCTCCCGGGCCCGCAAGGAGGCGGAGCGGATCGTCGCCGAGGCCCGCGAGCAGCGGGACCGCCTGCTGTCGCGCACCGAGATCGTCCACGCCGCCGAGCGGGAGGCCGAGCGGCTCGTCGACGAGGCCAAGGAGCGGGGCGTGAAGCTCCGCCTCGAGGCCGAGGACTACATCGACCAGAAGCTCGCGGCGTTCGAGATCCTGCTGAACAAGACGCTCGCGACGGTGTCGAAGGGCCGCGAGCAGCTACGGGGGCAGAGGACCTCGCCCACGGCGGGAGCGCCCGAGGCGGTGACGGGGCCGGACGCTCCGTTCGACGCCGAGGAGCTCAGCCAGCCCTCCCTCTGACACCCCCCATACCTGGCACGACCTGGGAAAACGGGTCGTTCTGATATCATTCCGGTCCCGGCACGCTCGGCGCGCCGGCCACTTTCCACGCATTTCGGCAGGAGACGCGCGCGTGCAGGGTTTCACTCATTCGGTCGTCGACATCCTCGGGCGCCCCGGCGAATACCGGGACTTCCGCATCGCCCGGCCCCTCGAGGGGGCCGGAACTGCCCTCGCGCACCTGAACGCGTCTCCGGTGGAGGCCGACCTGCGGGCCGAGAGCGTCGTCGAGGGGATCCTGGTCACCGGCCGGGCCCGGGCGGGCGTCACGTTCGAGTGCTCCCGCTGCCTGAGGGAGTTCCCCTCGGAGATCGCGGTCGAGCTGTGCGAGCTCTTCGCCGGGCCGGGTCACGAGGCGGCGCCGGAGGAGGACTCCTACGAGGTGAAGGGCACCGACGTGGACCTCGAGCCCATGCTCCGGGACGCGCTGGTGCTGGCCCTCCCGCTCAACCCGGTGTGCTCGCTCGATTGCAAGGGGTACTGCGCCGGCTGCGGCCAGAACCTGAACGAAGGGGACTGCACCTGTGCCCCCGACGACGTCGACCCGCGCTGGTCCGCCCTGGACGACCTGCGCGCGAAGCTGGACCAGTAGAGGAGGAACGATGGCGGTACCGAAGCGGCACAAGACGAGGTCGAAGATGCGGATGCGGCGCGCCCACTGGAAGACGGAGGCTCCGACGTACGCGTCGTGCCCGCAGTGCCGTCAGCCGAAGCTGCCGCACCGCGTGTGCCCGAACTGCGGCCACTACGCAGGCCGTCAGGCCGTCGAGACGGAGTAGACGGCGATAGGCCTCCACGCGCTGGGCGTCCCCGAGCACGGAGGATCGCTCTACGACCTCGCCCTCACGCACCGCTCCTACGCCTTCGAGAACGGCGGCGCGGAGCACAACGAGCGGCTCGAGTTCCTGGGCGACGCGATCCTCGGCGCGATCGTGACCGACCTGATCTTCGCCACGTACCCGGACCTGTCGGAAGGGGCGATGGCGCCGCTGCGCGCGGCCGTCGTCAACATGCACTCGCTCGCCGAGATCGCGCGCGAGCTCGGCATCGGCGCGCACATCCGACTCGGCAAGGGCGAGGAGCTGGGTGGGGGCCGCGACAAGGACTCGCTGCTCGCCGACGCGCTCGAGGCGCTCATCGGCGCGGTCTACCTCGAGCGCGGCATGGACGCCGTGCGCGACGCGATCGTGCCGATCTTCCGCGACCGCATCGCGGAAGCCGTGGCGGCGGGGAACCGCTTCGATCCGAAGGCCGCGCTCCAGGAGCGCGCGGTGCGCGCCGGCCACGCGCTGCCCTCCTACCGGGTGACCGGCTCGGGGCCCGACCACGACAAGCGCTTCGCGGCCGAGGTCTCCGTCGGCGGGGAGCTGCTCGGATCCGGCCGGGGTCGCAGCAAGAAGGAGGCGGAGCAGAGCGCTGCTCGAGAGGCCCTGACGCGTCTCGAAGGGGGTGCGCCGGATGCCAGAGCTTCCTGAGATCGAGGTCCTTCGGCGCGATCTCGAGAAGGAGGTCGTCAACCGACGCATGAAGGAGGTGGAGGTCCGGCCGGGCTCGAACGCGATGAAGGCAATCGCGCGGCACGGCCGGCGCAAGGACTTCTCCGACCTCCTCGTCGGAGCCAAGGTCGACCGCATCGACCGCGCGGGCCGGTTGTTGCTGCTCGAGCTCGACAACGGAAGGACGTTGGTGTTCGACGTCGGGCGCGCGGGGCAGCTCCTGAAGACGAGCGCGTCCGACGACATCGAGACGCACACGCACCTCGTGATCGCGTTCACGATCGGCGGCCACCTCCGGTTCGTGGACCCGGCGAAGGAGGGCGAGGTCTACGTCCTCCCCTCGGAGGAGGTCCCCGCGGAGACGCAGAGCACCGCCCTCGATCCGCTCGAGCAGCCGGTCGCCTGGCACCACTTCTCCGCGCTGCTCGAGGAGCGGAAGGCGCCCCTCAAGGACCTGCTGATGGACCCGGAGTTCATGGTCGCCATCGGAGACGTCTACTCGGACGAGATCCTGTTCGCCGCGGGGCTCCGTCACGACCGTCCGTCGAACAAGCTGACGTCGCAGGACGTGCGGCGCCTCTACCGGGCGCTGATGGAGACCTTGCAGGACGCGGTGAAGGCACGCGGGACGAGCCTGGACGACCCGCGCTTCACGGACCTGCAGGGAGACCCGGGCCAGTACCAGCTGGAGCTCAAGGTCTACGACCGCGAGGGCGAGTTCTGCCGCCGCTGTCGCAACGCGATCGTGAAGGAGCCGTTCGGCGACTCCTTCACCTATTTCTGTCCCCAATGTCAGTCGTGAGCAGGAGGAACCGAAGTGGAGGATAGGACTCGCGTCCACGTGTTCGTGTCCGGGGACGTGCAGGGCGTGAACTTCCGGCAGGCGATCGCAGACAA
>JALZEG010000197.1 GCA_030862185.1 Actinomycetota bacterium | reverse complement strand
CAACCGGGGCCGCGTGTGAGGACGCTCTACGTCGACTGCTTCTCGGGCGCGGCCGGCGACATGCTCCTCGGGGGGCTGCTGGACGCCGGCGCCGGCGAGGCGGAGGTACGGGAGGCCGTCGCCGCGCTGGGCCTCGACGGATGCGAGCTCGCCGTTCGCGACGTCACCCGCGGCTCACTCCGTGCGACGAAGGTAGACGTGGCCGTGACGGGGCGACAGGAGCGGCGGGGTCCCTCCGACATCGAGGCGTTGCTCCACGGCGCGGCGCTGGACGAGGAGGTCCGGGCGTTCGCGCTGAAGACGTTCGACCTCCTCGCGGGCGCGGAGGCGAAGGTGCACGGGATCCCGCGCGAGCAGGTCCACTTCCACGAGGTCGGCGCGGTCGACGCGATCGTCGACGTCGTCGGGTGCGCCGCGGCCCTCGAGTCGCTCGCGCCCGAACGAGTCGTCGCGTCCCCGGTGACGACCGGACGCGGCTGGGTCGAAGCCGCGCACGGTCCGATACCCGTACCCGCGCCGGCCGTCGTCGAGCTCCTGAAGGGGGTCCCGATGGAGGAGCGCGGGACGCAGGAGCTCGTGACCCCGACGGGGGCCGCGCTGCTGCGCGAAGCGGTCGACGAGTTCGGCCCGATGCCGCCGCTGACGGTCGACGCGGTCGGCTACGGCGCGGGGACGCGCGACACCGACACGCCGAACGTCCTCAGGGTCGTGGTCGGCGAAACCGCGCGCGCACCCGGGGAGACGACGCTCCTCCAGGTCGAGGCGAACGTCGACGACACGAGCCCGGAGCTGCTGCCGCACGCGCTCGAGGCGCTGATGGCCGCCGGCGCGGTCGACGCGTGGGTAACGCCGGTCGTGATGAAGAAGGGGCGGCCGGGCTTCGTGGTGTCGGCGCTCGTCCCTCCGGCGGAGCGGGAACGCGTGGTCGACGTCTTCCTGCGCGAGACGACGACGTTCGGCGTGAGGATGCACGAGGTCGAGCGCGACGTCCTCGACCGCGCCTGGGTCGAGGTGGACGTCGCGGGACACTCGCTGCGCGTGAAGATCGGCACCCGCGCCGGCGAGGTCGTCACCGCGGCCCCCGAGTTCGAGGACGCGCGCCGCGTCGCCAGGGCGACCGGGATTCCGCTGAAGGACGTCTACGAGCGGGCGCTACGCGCGGCGCGGGCCACCACGCCTCAGTGAGACCTCAGGTGCTCGAGCACCCGCCGCTCGATCACCGGCTCGTCCGACCACCGCTCCTCCAGGTTCTCCGTCCCGACGTACTCGTACAGCGCGGCGCGTAGCTCCGGGTCGTAGACGTCGCCGCCGCCCGAAGCGGCGTCGTAACCGAGCTGGGACAGCAGGTAGCGGATCTCGCCGGCGAGCTCCGCGTCGACCGGCACGAACTCGAGGCTCTCCGGACGCGGGAACAGCAGGCTGTGGATCCGCCACAGCCGGACCAGCTCGTCGACGGGGGCTGCGTGGTCGTCCACGCGCAGGTCGACGGCGCGGTCGGTCGCGCCTCCGTAGCCGCCGCCCTCGCGCGCGACGTACAGCGCGGCCGACTGCCGGCCGCGGCGGTCTCCCCCGGCCTCGTCGCCGGCCCTCAGCGCGCCGAGCAGACGCTCCGCGAGCTCGCCGGTCGAGGACCGGAACGCGGCCGCCATCGCCTCGACGACCTCCGGCCCGGTGAGGATGTTGCCCTGACAGCAGAACCCGTCCTCGGCGATCCCGCCGGCCCAGTCGAAGCACGCGGACCCCGTGAACGTCGCCGCCTTCCCCGCCGCGTCCACGACCCCGAGCTGGCGGTCGTCGCGGCCCTCGTCCGCGCCCGTCAGCCGCGCGACCACGTCGGCGGCGGACGACCCTCGCCGGAGGAGGTGCAGCCCGTCCGGGCCGTACGACAGGTTCGCGAGCGCCTGCGTCGCGATCGCGCCCGCGCCGGCGCGGACCCACGGGACTGCGGCCCCCACGGCGAGGAACTTCGACGCGACGGCGACGCCCCATTCGGGAGGGGAGCCGGAGCCGTCCCACGCGGCGATCGAGAACGTCACACGAGCATTACAGCACGGCCTATCCTCGGGACGTGCACAGCCTCCGTGTCTCCCAGTCGATGAGCTACCGCGTCCGCAAGCAGACGACCGAGGACGCCGAGCGGCCCGCGGTGCTGTTCGTCTGCGTCCACAACGCCGGGCGGTCGCGCATGGCCGAGGCGTTCTTCAACCAGCTCGCGGGCGACCGCTACAAGGGCGTGTCCGCGGGCACCGAGCCGGCCGGCCATCCGCATCCCGAGGTGATGGCTGCGATGGCGGAGGTCCACCTCCCGATCGAGGACCGTCCCGGCACGCTGCTCACGCAGGAGATGACCGACGACGCGCTGCTCGTCGTCGGCATGGGGTGCGCGGTGGAGGAGGCGTGCCCCGCGCTGCGTGTCCCGCTCGAAGACTGGAAGCTCGACGACCCCAAGGGCAGACCGCCCGAAGAGGTGGCCGAGATCCGCGACATGATCGAGATGCGCGTCCGCAACCTCGTCGCGCGGCTCGACCGCGAGAGGGCTGCCGCGGGGTCCTAGAAGTTTGCTCAGGCGTCCCGCCGAGGCGGCCCGCGTGGACGTCAGACGTGGGCGGCCTTGTCGAGGCCCTCGCCCTTCTCCACCGGGTACCAGCAAGCCGCGAAGTGCGCGGGGTCGACCTCGCCCAACGGCGGTATCTCGGTGCGGCAGTTCTCCGGGACTCCCCCCTTGGCGACCTCACGCGCCTTGGGGCAGCGCGGGTGGAACGGGCACCCCGAAGGCGGATCGATCGGCGACGGGACGTCTCCTTCGAGGACGACGCGCTGCGCCAGGTCCGCGTCCCCGTGCCCCTTCGGGACCGCCGACAGCAATGCCGCGGTGTACGGCATCCGGGGCCGGTAGTACAGGTCGTCCGACTCGGCGACCTCGACGCAGCGGCCGAGGTACATGACCGCGATGCGGTCGGCGATGTGCCGGACGACGCCGAGGTCGTGCGAGATGAACAGGTACGTCAGCTTGAACTCCTCCTGGAGATCCTCGAGGAGGTTCAGGATCTGCGCCTGGATCGAGACGTCGAGCGCGGACACCGGCTCGTCGCAGACGATCAGCTTCGGCCGCAGCGCGAGAGCGCGCGCGACGCCGATCCTCTGCCGCTGCCCGCCGGAGAACTCGTGCGGGTAGCGGTTGTAGTGCTCGGGGTTCAGCCCCGTGCGGGCCATGAGGTCCTGGACCTTCTTGCGCGTCTCGCCCTCGGTCTTGTGGATCGTGTACGGCGCCCCGATGATCTGACCCACGGTCTGGCGCGGGTTCAGCGACGCGTACGGGTCCTGGAAGATCATCTGCATCTCGCGCCGGAAGGGCCGGAGCTGCCGGCGCCTCAGCCGCGTGATGTCCTCGCCGTCGAAGATCACCGATCCGGACGTCGGCTGGAGCAGCCTCAGGACGAGCCGCGCGGTCGTCGACTTCCCGCAACCGGACTCGCCCACGAGCCCGAGGGTCTCGCCGGGATAGATCTGGAACGACACGTCCTCGACCGCGTGCACGCGCGCGACCTCGCGCTGGAAGACGATCCCCTTCGTTATCGGGAAGTACTTCGTGAGGTTGCGGACCTCGACGAGCGGGTCCCCGCTGCGCGCCCGCAGGGCCGGCGCCGGTGCGGGGGCCTCGGTGCTCATACCGGGACGCCCTTCGTCCGCAACGCCTCGCGCTCCGCCCACAGCTTGCGCTTGTTCTCGATCGTCAGGTGGCACGCGTCCGGATGGCCGCCCCCCCGGTCGACGAGGTCGGGGCGTTCTTTGTCGCACGGCTCGAAGCGGTGCGGGCAGCGCGGGTTGAACGGACAGCCGGGCGGCACGAAGATCAACGACGGCGGCGCGCCCTCGATCGGCACGAGCCGGTGGCCCTTCTGGTCGACGTGCGGGATCGACTCGAGCAGCCCCCACGTGTAGGGGTGGAGCGGCCGCGAGAAGACCTCGTCGCGGGAGCCGCGCTCGGCCGCGCGCCCCGCGTACATCACCATGACCGACTGCGCCACGTCGGCGACGACCCCGAGGTCGTGGGTGATCAGGATCACGCCGATGTTGAAGTCGCGCTTGACCTTGTCGATCAGCTCGAGGATCTGCGCCTGCACCGTGACGTCGAGCGCCGTCGTCGGCTCGTCGGCGATCAGGAGGTCGGGGTTGTGGACGAGCGCCATCGCGATCATCGCGCGCTGGCGCATGCCGCCCGAGTACTCGTGCGGGAATCCCCTGAAGCGGTCGCGCGGCTTCGGGATCCCGACCGCGTCGAGGAGCTCGATCGCGCGCTCTGCCGCCTTCTTCTTCGGCATCTTCTCGTGGACCAGGATCGCCTCGACGATCTGGTCGCCGACCCGGTAGAAGGGGTGGAGGCAGGCGAACGGATCCTGGAAGATCATCGCCATCTCCTTGCCGCGCAGCCCCCGCAGCTCCTCCTTGCTGAGCGCGAGCAGGTTCTGTCCCTTGAAGACGACCTCGCCCGACACCTTCGCCTTGTCGAGGTTGGTCAACCCGAGGGCGGTGAGGCACGTCACGCTCTTGCCCGACCCGGACTCGCCCACGATCCCGAACGTCTCGCCCCGGCGGACTGTGAAGGTCAGGCCGTCGACCGCCTTGACCAGGCCGTCGGGCGTCGGGAAGTGGACGCACAGGTCCTTTACCTCGAGAAGGACCTCGCTCGTGGGCATCGCAGAAGTGTAGAGCCTGCCGGCGGCGCCTACGCGTATCGGACGCGGGGGTCGAGCGCGGCGTAGACCACGTCGACGATCAGGTTCGCGAGGATCACGAAGCTCGCGGCGAACACGGTCGTGCCGAGGATGATCGGCAGGTTCTGGCTCCGGATCGCCTGCACGGCGTAGTCGCCGATCCCGGGAATGTTGAAGATCTGCTCGGTGATGACGGCCCCCCCGAGGAGGATCCCGAGGTCCAGGCCGTACATCGTGACGACGGGTGTCAGCGCGCTCCGCAGCGCGTGCCTCGTCACCGACCTCTCACGAAGCCCCTTCGCCCGCGCGGTGCGGATGTAGTCCTCGCCCTGCACCTCCAGGAGGTTGCCGCGGACCATCCGCGCGTAGATCGCGGCCGACACGAACGCCAGCACGAGCCACGGCAGCCACATCACCTTGAACCACTGCACGGGGTCCTCCGTGAGCGGGACGTACGACCCGGTGTTGTAGACCTGGAGCCATTCCACGGGGCCCGAGTCGAACGTGAAGACCGCGATCAGGCCGAGCCAGAACGTCGGCATGGAAACCCCGACCAGCGCGAACAACATCGAGCCGCGGTCGAGCAGGGACCGCCGTCTGAGGGCCGAGATCACGCCGATGCCCACGCCGAGCCCGAGCCAGATCACCGACGCGCCGATCGCCAGCGACGCCGTCGCCGGAAGGCGTCCCAGCAGCGCGTCCGTGACGTCCTCCTGCGTCTGGTACGACCTGCCGAGGTCACCCCTCAGGGCACGTCCGACGTAACGCGCGAACTGCACGTGGACCGGCCGGTCGAGGCCGAGCCGCTGCTCGACCTGTTTGACGATCTCGGGACGCGGGTTCTTCCCCGCGAACAGGATCGCGACCTTGCTGACCCCGTCCGGCGCCTTGCTCCCGGCACCGCCGGGGATGACGAAGAAGATGACGAAGACGGAGGCGATGACCAGGGTCAGCATCACGATCGACCAGATCAGCCGTCTCACGATGTACTGGAGCATCCGTCCCTCCGTCTTCCCGTCAGTCCACCGATGTCACGAGCGGTGCGGGGGCCCTCAGGCC
>JALZEG010000189.1 GCA_030862185.1 Actinomycetota bacterium | reverse complement strand
GTAATCGAGGGAGCTGCGAAATCGAAAGCGCCCGGCGCGAAGAAACCTCGTCAGCGGGAGGTCACGTACAGGAGTGACGCCGAGGGGACGTCCTCCATCAGTTGCCGTGCCAGCTCCGCTTCGTAGGTCGTGACGATCACCTGGCGGATCCCGGCCCCCGAAGACGCCTTGGCGAGAGTGCCGGCGACGACCTTGCGCAGCCTCGGGTCGAGGTGCTCGAGCGGTTCGTCGAGCCACACGAACGGAGCGCGTGTGGACGCGCCGAGGATCAGCAGACGCGTGAGCAGGAGCGCCCACACCTTCTCGCCGCCGGAGAGCGAGCCGAACTCCAGCGTCCGGCTTCCCAGCTTCCTCGTGATGTGACCTTCCGGGGAGAGGCTCAGGCCGTCCGTCCCGAACATCGACTTCCAGCGGCCCTCGATCTCCCTCGCGAGGGGCTCGATGTAGCGCTCGGTGATCGCGTTGCCGGTCGCGACGAGCGCGTCGTGCGTCGCGAGAGCGACCCCCTCCTGGCGGTAGAGCGTCTCGAGCTCGCGGACGCGCCGCTCCTCCTCGTCCGCATCCTCGAGCCCGCTCTGCAACTGAGCGCCTCGAGCGGCGAGCAGTGCGAGGGCCTTGTCGATCTCCTGCAGCTCGTCCTTCTGTGCCTCGAGCTTCGCGCGAGCCGCGGCGGCGTCGGGTTCGGCGGCCGGGGTCTCGGGCTCGAGGGGGATCGGGAGCGTGCGCGCCCGTTCGAGGAGCTCGCGCACGGACGCGAGCGCGCGCCGTCTCTCGTTCGCACGCGCTTCTGCCGCGGCCACCTGACGGTCCAGCTCCTCGAGGTGCTTCGTGTGCTCGGCCTCGGCCTGTCGCGCGTCGTGCTCGGACAGGGGACGCAGGCACGTCGGGCAGGTGGCGTCGGCGCCCCCGAGGTCCGAGATCGCGCCCCTGATCAGCTCGGACTTGCCGCGCGCGGCGGCGGCCTCCTGCTCGGCCGCCGCAACGGACGCGGCGAGCTCCGTCTCCCGCTGTGCGAGCGACTCCACCACGTCTCCTGCGGCAGCGGTGGCGTCGAGGAGGGCCGTCGCCTCCCGCGCGATGGCTCCCAACTGCTCGGTGCGCTCGGCCATGCCGGCGCGGTAGCGGGCCCATTCGTCGCCCACCCGGATGGTCTCGGACGTCTCTTCGATGGTGGCGACCTTTGCCTCGCGCGCCTGCTGGGTCTCGCCCAGCTCCTCGACGAGGGCTTCGAGCTCGGCGACCAGCTCGTCGCGGCCGCGTCTCTCGCTGCGCTGGACGGTCTTGGCCTTCCGCGCCGCGCTCGCGGCGCGGTCTGCGACGGCCTTCGCGGCGCGGGCTCCTTCGAACAGCGGCGTCACGCCGAAGACCGCGGCGAGGTGGTCCTGGAGGTCGAACTCGCCCTGGAAGGTCTCGACCGCGCCGCCGTGGATCATGATCGTCAGCTGCGCGAGCACGTGCGGATCCGCCCCGAGCTCGGCGACGAGGAGCTCGTCGAGCTCGTCCTGCGACGTGATCGTGCGATCCGGGAGCTCCGCTTGCAGGGCGACCTTGCCCTTCCGGTCGATCGTGCGCGTGATCGTCGCGTCGGCGCCGGAGGGAAGTCGAAGCTCGATCCCGACTGTCGCGGAGTCGGCGTCGCCGCGTATCTCCTTGACGGCGTCGACCTGCGCCGCGTCACCGAACAGCGCCCACCCGGCCCCCATGATCAGGGACGTCTTGCCGATGCCGTTCGACGCGACGACGAAGGTAGCGCCGGGGCCGAGCTCGAGGTCGAGGTTCTCGTACGCGCGCCAGTTGCGCAGGAGGAGGCGGCGGATCATCGTTCAGCCAGCCTCTCGATCCGGCCCTCGACGTCGTCGGGATCGATGCTGCCGTCGAAGAGGCCCGTGACGACGGCGTTCACGGCGCGCACCTCTCTGTCGCCGAACGCCGTGAGGGCGTCCTTCTTCGGGTTGCCCTTCCTGGCTCTCTCGCCTATGCCGTGTTGGGTCTCGACCGCGGCGCGCACGAGGTCGCCCGCGACCTCTCCGACGTCGATCCGCACCCCCGACTCGGAATCGAACGCCGGCATCGGGTCCCAGTAGGGGATGAGCTCGTCGAGGAAGCTCGGAAGCACCTCGGCGACCGGCCCGGCGGCCCTCTTGTAGCGGCGGGAGACGAGCGATCCGCTCGGGACCCGGATCTGCGGAGCGGCGTCCTCGGGCTCGACGACGAGGCACGACAGGTCGCGCCCGACCAGCGCGATCGCCGACATGTCGGGGAACATCCGGAAGACCCGCCGGAGATCGGCATGCGTGGCGGCGACCTCTTCGACCTCTCCGATCGCGCCGGCGTCGACCAGCCAGACCCGGACGCGGCCCCCGAAGGTCCCCACGACGAACCGGTCGATCACCGCGACGCCGCCGAGACGCGCGATCAGCCGATTGTCGTCCCCTTCGAGCCGCACGCCGGGCGGAAGCAGGCTGCGCAGCTCGGCGAGCAACCGCTCGCCTTCCGCAGTCTCGGCTTCGGGGGCCACCGAGACCTCCGCGCGGCCGCGTCCGAGCGCGATGCCCTGGGTGAGCTCGAGCGCGTCGATCAGCTCCTGCAGCTCACGCCGTTCCTCGCCCGTCAGGTGCGAGAGGTCGGGTTCGGCTCCTCCCATCTCGAGGTGCTCGAGGTAGTCCGCCAGCGCCTCCTGGACCCGATCGCTATCCACCACTCCGCGCACCTCCTTTCCGCCCTGCTCCGGGCGCACTATCTTCGTTCTGCCTCACGTATCCCTGCAGCCTGACGAAAGCCTCTGCGGTTATCTGGCCGACGCGCTGTCCCGTGAGCGGCGGATCCAGCTCTCTCCCCACCGCGGCCCGGCTCTTGCCGTCGATCTGCACCGCGACGAACACCCGGCGCTGGAGATCCGTGAGCACGCCGTCGGCGTGGATCGCTTCCTCCCACAGCGCCAGACGCCTCACCGCGTCGACCTGCTCCTGGCTCCGGAAGTAGTCGACGTCGGCACCCACGGATCCCGGCACCTCGTGCACGGCCGGCGCGTCGATCGAGCGGTCGCGCCGGCGTGCTTCGGCCCGGCGCTGGTGGTCGATCGCCTTGTTGCGTGCGACCGTCAGCGCGTGCGGGAGGAAGTCACCCTTGCTGGCGAAGCCCTGCTCCGCCATCGCCGCCCAGGCCTCGTCGACGACGTCCCACGGATCCACGCCCGCGATCGCGTCGCTGTTCGCCCGCCACGTCCTCAGAACCGAAGCGCGCATGAGCCTGCGGATCCGTCTGTATCCGTCATCGTCGATCCCGTCGGGAAG
>JALZEG010000147.1 GCA_030862185.1 Actinomycetota bacterium | reverse complement strand
CATCTCCCCCGCCGCCTTGTCGGTGAACGTGACGGCGAGGATCTCACCGGAGCGGAAGGCCCCGGTCGTCACCTGGTAGGCGATTCGGCGAGTGATCGTCGTCGTCTTGCCCGAGCCGGCCCCCGCGAGGATGCAGACGGGGCCGCGCACGGCCCGGACGGCCTCGGTCTGCTCGGCGTTCAGCCCCTCGAAGATCTGTGATTCACCCATCCCCTCACAGTAGGGGCGGGGTGTGACGAAACCTCGGTTTTCGGGGCGGCGGCTACTTCTTGAGCTTGTAGTCCGTGCCGACCTTCGTCGTGTCGATGTAGGGGCCCATGACGCCCGCCGGGTAGGACGACCCCGAGTACACGAACGTCTGCGCCTGCGGCGTGTCGAGCACCTTGCCCTTGCCGAGCGCCTCGTGCGCGCTGCGCGGGATGATCATCTGGGTCCCGAGCACCTCGATCGGGGTGACCTCGTTGCCGTTGCAGGCGTCGCGCAGGTGCGCCTCGGTCTCGGTCAGGGCGTTCGTCGCACCGGGGTAGAAGACCTCGAACAGCAGGCACTGGCTGCCCGGCTCGCCGTTGACGCGCACGCGCAGGCCCAGGCCCTGGGTCGCCGGCGGCGTCGTCTCGTTCAGCAGCGTGATGTAAAGATTCTTGGCGTCGTTCGTGAACGTCACCGAGCCGAGGTCGCTGGCGTTGCCCGCGTCGGCGGTCGTGTTGTCCCCCGTCGACCCGTCGCCGGTGCCTTGGTCGTTGATGAAGTTCGCGTCGCCGTACGGGTCCATGATCTGCGCCTTCGGCGCGGCCGCCTGCAGCGAGGGGGCCGCGAGGACCAGCGCCACGCTCGCCGCCGCAGCGATCCCTACGATTCTCTTCATGACTGCCTCCCAGGTGGTGCCCTCGTTCCGTTCCGCCGGAGGAGTATTCGTGGCCGCGGTGCCGCATACCTCCCCCGGCCCATCTAGTCTCCATCCGACGACCCACGAACGAACGAAGGAGTCCCCATGGCCGAGGTGCCCGACCCCGCAGTCCTGGCAGAGGCGATCAAGGATCTCGACGACGAAGCGCTCGCGGAGCAGGTCCGCGGCATCGGGACCGACGAGGTCCTCCGGGCGATCTTCAGCGGGATGGAAGAGGCGTTCGTGCCCGAGCGCGCCGCCGGCGTCGACTCGACGATCCAGTACGACATCTCGACCGAGGACGGGACGAAGACCTGGAGCGTCTCGTTCGCCGGAGGGACGTGCACCACCGCGGAGGGGCCGGCCACGAACCCGCGGCTGACGCTTCAGATCGGGGTGATCGACTTCATCCGGCTGATCTTCGGCCAGGCCGAGGGGCCGCAGCTCTTCATGACGGGGAAGATCAAGCTGCAGGGCGACATGATGTTCGCGATGCAGATGCAGGGCTTCTTCAAGCGGGATTTCGCCAACTAGACCTGCAGGTCAAGAGCCCGTTCGCTACCGTGAGCGAAACCACGGCGGCGCGATACGAGAGGAGGGCTCTTGCGCAGGATCGAAGACTTCGTGAACCAGGGGGTCGTCGGCGCGGCAGACCCGCAGCTCGGCTACTCCGCCCCGGACATCCTCGTGTGGCCGGAGGGGCTGCACCCCGCGGCGCGGGACCTCCTCGACTCGGCCGCCGACCTCGTCCTCTCGACGAACGGCCTGACCCGCTAGTCAAGTTCTCGCCCCGGGCGAAGGAATATAGCCGCAGCGCGGCGAACTCGGGCGGTGACCCCTTCCCGCCTACTCCACACCCGGGGGACTCTCTTGAACACGCAACTGCTGCGCGTCCTGGTAGCGAGCATGTCCGCGCTCGCGGTCCTGGCACCGCCCGCGACCGCGGCTCCTACCGAGGCCCCCGACCGAAGCGTCGAGCCCATAGTGCTCACGGGCGCCCAGCTGCCCGGCTGGTCCGGCCCGGCCGCCGAGGGCGTGGCCGAGCCCTACCCGAGCGGAGCCGTCGTCGGCGAGCGCGACGCCCACAACGGGCAGCTCGCGGTTCCGCCGGCCGTCGGCGTCGACCCCGACCACGTCGTCGCCTACGCCTTCGACGGCGACCGCTTCCGCGAGATCCCCGTCCAGGTCGACGAGCGCTTCCCCTACTTCCTCGCGAACCCCAACTCCGACTTCGGCATCTACTCGGGCACCGACAAGGAGCTCTCCTACGCGTGGGACGTCGAGTCGTGGAAGAAGACCGGCGGACGCTGTGAGGCGGAGTATCCGGAAGAGGACACGAGCAAGCTGAAGGGCTTCCCCACGACCGACCCCGTTCCGACGCTCGACCACGACGACGAGGTCGTGTTCATGGCGGACGACGCGGGGGTCCAGGCGGACCTCGCCGAGCCCGGCCCCGCCGGCACCGGCGACCAGCGCCAGGAGATCCGGCTCGTGGACCCGCGCGACCCCACGGCGGAGCGGTTCGTCTACCTCTTCACCAAGGGGGCCGGGCCGAAGTTCGACGCCGGCAACGGGTACGTCGACTACGAGCGCGACGCCAACGCGGACCAGTGGATCGACCGCAACAGCTTCGCCGGCAACGACCCCGAGAAGCTCGGCACCTCCAACACCGGATACGGGCCGAACCTCTCCGGCACCGTCTGCAACCCCGACGGCACCGTCCGCAACTCGACGGATCGCTTCCCGCGCGACGGCGTCACCGTCACGACCGACACGTACCGGTGGCGCGCGACGGGCCGCTGGATGATCCGCGAGATGCACGTCACGAAGCCCGGCGCGACGCGTCAGTTCGGGCCCGACCTCATCGACCGGTGGAAGGGCCGCGCGTTCCAGCAGAGCCCCGAGTCGACGATCTCGCTCGTCGGGTTCGAGGACGAGCAGGTGAACTGGGAGGCGAACTCGGCGCTGCTCGGCGAGCTCGAGGGCCCCGTGCGGGCGATCCGCGAGGTCTGGGGCGCCGACTCGGGGACGAACGTCACGAAGACCGAGACCTTCTACCGCGACGCGATCACCTACCGCTACCGAGTGCGGGTGCACCCGATCCCGCCGGACGGCCTCTACACGTCGTGGGACTACAACCACGACAAGGTCGCGACCTACTTCAACGAGACGATGACCGAGGGCGTCGCCATCGACGGGGTCAACGACGACGAGCTCAACGTCGACTCGCTCCCGAACGGCCAGCCCGCGTTCTTCGACGCGCCGGACCCGACGTTCACGAAGCCGCTGGCGTTCCTCAACTGGGAGCAGGTCTCGGGCCGCGGCGACAACGGCTCGCTCGTCTACATGTTCGAGCTCAAGAACGCGCAGGGCCTCGAGAACCCGACCGTCGTCCCCTACTACCGCGACGACGCGTGCTTCGACGACGGAACGGGTGACGACCCGTCGCCGCGCCTGAACCCCGGCGACCCCGACCCCCGCAACCTCCCCTGCTTCACCGAAGCTCCCGCGGGATACGTCGGTCCCTACATGCAGGGCGCGTTCGGGAGCCACGGCGTCCACTACTTCTTCACGGGCGACACCGACAACGCGTGGGCGCCGGTGCAGACGACCGAGATCGACGGGCAGCAGTGGCAGTGGGCGGTTCCGACCTCCGCGCCGCAGAACGTCGGCGACCGCTACGCGAACACGGTGAAGACGCCGCTCGTCCCGGTCGTGACGCTGCAGCCGAACAGCGCGGCCGAACCCCAGACGACCACGCTGGCGATCACCGGCGCGACCTCCGGCCAGACGACCGACGAGGTCGTGCTGCAGGCACGGCTGACGTCGGGCGACGCGGGCGTGGCCGGACAGGAGATCGCCTTCACGTTCGACGGCTCGGCCGCCGGTGAGGCCGTGACGGGCGAGGACGGGACCGCGTCGCTCCCGGTCACGCTGTCGGGGGCCGCGCGCTCGACGGAGGTGGCCGCGGTGTTCGCCGGCTCCGACGAATACCGCGAGTCCTCCGCGCAGGCCGCGTTCGAGGTCCTAAAGGAGGACGCAGTGCTCGAGCTGACGTTCGAGACCGCCTCGTCCGGCGCGACGCTCGCGGTGGCGGAGTTGAGCGACGCGGACAGCGGCGCGCCGCTGTCCGGCAAGGCCGTGACGTTCGTCATCAACGGGACGGACCACGGGACGTACGCCACGGGCTCCGACGGACGCGCTTCGGTCGTCGTGCCGAAGGCCAAGGGCGTCACCTCGTACGACACGACCGCGTCGTTCGCGGGCGACGACTCGTTCGGCCCGGCGAGCGACGAGGGGACGTTTCAGAGGACGTGACGCTGCGGGATTAGGGTTCCTCGTAGACCACGTCTACCCGAGGAGCCCCCATGCCCGATGCAGTCATCGTCTCCGCCACCCGCACGCCGATCGGCCGCGCCAAGAAGGGGGCGCTCCTCGACGTACGCCCCGACGACCTCGCTGCGTTCGCGGTCTCGGCCGCGCTGAAGAAGGTGCCCGAGGTCGACCCCGGCGAGGTCGTCGACGTGATGATCGGCTGCGGCTTCCCGGAGCAGAAGCAGGGGATGAACCTCGGCCGGCGCGTCGCGCTGCTCGCGGGCCTGCCGGAGCACGTTCCAGGTTGCACCGTCAACCGCTTCTGCGCGTCGAGCCTCCAGACGATCCGCATGGCCTTCCACGCGATCCGCTCGGGTGAGGGTGACGTCTACGTCGCCGGCGGGGTCGAGTCGATCTCGCAGGTCGACGGCTACCCCAAGGACATGGAGGAGCTGCACCCGAAGCTCTTCGGCGACGACGCCGCCATCGCGAACGTCTACATCCCGATGGGGATGACGGCGGAGAACGTCGCCGCCAAGTACGACGTGTCGCGCGAGGACATGGACCGGTTCGCGCAGCGGTCGCAGGAGCGAGCGGT
>JALZEG010000127.1 GCA_030862185.1 Actinomycetota bacterium | reverse complement strand
CCGCGCACGTCGGAGAGGACGCCGCGGTGATACGACTCGAACCGCTCCAGCGCGCTCTCCGACGGCGAGTCCTTGAACCCCATGACTCGCGCCGTGCGCGCACGGTCTTCCTCGGCGGACGGAAGGTGATGAACCTGCCTCTCCTGCCATAGCTGGAGCCGGTGCTCGACCGCGCGCAGCCACCGGTACGCGACGGCCAGCCCCGCGCCGTCGTCCTCCGCGACGTAGCCCCCGTCGACCAGCGCGTCGAGCGCGTCGAGCGTCGCCGGCGGGCGCACCGACTCGTCGGTGCCGCCGTGCACGAGCTGGAGCAGCTGGACCGAGAACTCGATGTCCCTGATCCCGCCGGGGCCGAGCTTCACGTCGTCCGACTCCGAAGCGCGGCCGCGTCGCACCGACCGCTGCGCGTGGCTCTCGACGCGCTCCTTCATCTTGCGGACGCTCGCAACGCGCTCCGGGCTCACCTCCGCCGGGAACACCAGGGCACGCGTGCGCTCGACGAGCCCGGCCCCCGCACCCGCGGCCCCCGCGGCGTGGCGCGCCTTGATCAACGCCTGGTACTCCCACGGCTTCGCCCACCGGTTGTAGTACTCGAGGTAGCCGTCGAGCGATCGGACCAGGGCGCCGCTCCGGCCTTCGGGACGCAAGTTCGTGTCGATGCGGAAGGCCTGGCCCTCCGGCGCGAAGTCGCCGAGTTCGTGCAGCAGTCGCTCGGCGACCGGCTTGGCGGCCGCGGCGTCCCCGGTCGTCACGAACATCACGTCGATGTCGGACGCGTAGTTGAGCTCGCGTGCGCCGAGCTTCCCCATGGCGACGACGGCGAGCTCGCCGCTCTCGTCCAATGCTTCGAGCGAGGCGTTCAGGCACGCGTCGGCCAGGTCGGCCAGCGCCCGGCCGACGTCTTCGAGCACGATCTCTCCGGCGAGGTCGCGCGCCGCGATCTCGAGGAGGCGGAGCCGCTTGGCGCGGCGCAGCTCAGAGACACCCGACGCGCGCGCCGACCGCATCAGCGCGGAATACCCGTCACGGTCCGGAAGGGGGCCGTCGGAGCCGAGCAGGTCGTCGGCCCCGTCGAGGACCTCCGCGAGCGACTTGCTCGCGGCGCGCACGGCATTCGCACGCGCCGTTCGGCGGGGGTCCGCGTCCATCCAGGGCGAGCCTACTCGCCGCCCTCGGGCCGATTCCTTCCTCGCCCGTCCACAACGAACCGCCCTCGGTTTTCCCACGGGGCCGGTTGCGAACATCCACCTCCTTCGCTACCGTGCCCCGGAATCGAGCCTCAACCAGGGGCTCCACGGGGCTGCGCCATTCGCGTCGCGCCCTACGAGCAAGCGGGTCCACGAGCGGCGTGCCTAGGCGCGCCCCAGGCGGCCCGGCCACTCGACCAACGGAGGTACGCATGAGCGCGGGCTCTATCCGAACGCGAGCCGTTCTCGCACCGGCGATCGCGATCGTCCTCACGACCGGCGTCCCCGGGGCGCAGGCGCATCACCTGAAGGACTACGCGCGAGAGCGTGCGCACGTAGAAGCGCGCGCCCGCAACCAGATGGGGGCGCCGTACTCCTACGGCGGGTCGAGCCCGCGCGGCTTCGACTGCTCCGGCTTCACGCGCTGGGTCTTCGGGGGGCACGGCGCGTGGCTTCCGCACAGCTCCTACGAGCAATACCGGATGGGCAAGCGCAAGGGGTTCAGACGCATCCACTGGCGACGGAACCTGAAGGAGGGCGACCTCGTGTTCCACAAGACGACGAGCGCGCCCGTCGGCCATGTCGGCATCTACGTCGGCGGCGGCAAGTTCATCTCCGCGACGTCGTCCGGGGTGCGGGTGCGCTCGCTGTACGACTCGTACTGGGGGCCGCGCTGGGTCGGGGCCACGCGCGTGCCGGCGACGAGGCGCGACGTCGACTAGAGCGCGAGCCAGAACGCGACGGCGCCGAGCTCCTCGGCGACGCTGCCGCTCACGTAGTACGCGCCCAATGCACGGTCGAGCCGGAGGTCGATCCCGTGGTAGAGGGGCCCGTCGGGCGCAGGGGGAACGTAAGGTCCGTACATGACGGGCTCACCCGCCGCCTGCGGGCAACCCGGTGCAAAGGCGAGCGGAGGCGGTGGGGGATCCTCTCGGTAAAAGCAGCCGCCGACCGCCCCGGCGACGTCGTTCTCGGAACGAGCCCACGCGGCCACGAACGAGATCCCGTCCCCGCGTAGGTCCGTCTCGACGCCGCCGGCGAACGCGTTGGGCCCCGCCGGGACCATCGACTGAATCGTCTCGAGCTGCGCCCGCGCCCCGTTGCTCGGGCGCAGAGCGGTGTGTCCGGTCAACGAGGAGACGGTGAATTCCACCCGAGCGGGGGCTCCGTCCGCGATCAGATGGATGCGATAGCGGCCTGCAGGCAGACGATGGTTCTCGAGGTTGTACGCCAGCATGAGCACCACCGGTTGTGGGTCGCCGGCACAGCCGCGTTCGAGGCAACGGCCGGCGCGAAACGCGATCAGGGTGGGACGGTTGCGGACGAGACCCCGGCCGTGCCTGACGACGACGACGCCCGTTACGCGACCGGCGCCTGTGATCTCGTAGGAGAGGTCGCGGACGGGCGCGATGCTCTCCCGCAGGACGACGTCCGTCCAGGCGGTGCGTGAGCCGGTGATGACTGTCTTCTTTCCGAATGCCGGAAGCTCCTCGCGCGCCGCCGGACGCGACGAAGCCGGCGCCGCCACCGACACGACCAGTGACAGCGCGGCGCATATCGCTCCGATCCATCCACGAGGCTTCATCGTCCGGTCCTAGATCTGTAGGAGGGCTTGAGAGAAGGTTAGACGCTCCCGGTGGAAGCCCTGCGGGGCGAGACCCGTGCTCGCCCCGCAGGGTCCTTGGTCACGCCACTACCGGGAAGACGTGGCACCCGAAGTGGAACGTCGGCTCCGACAGCGTGGGATCGCCCTCGATCACGTCCCACTGGACTTCGACGCAGTCTCTCTCCTCGCCGCGCACGAAAAGCGGGTACTGAATGTAGATCGTTCGGGCGTGATACAGCGGCTTCAGCTCTCCGGACGCGTCCCGGTAGTTGACCGTCTGACTGTGCGAGGCGGATGCCCGGCCGCTTCCCGAGACCCTCGAACCCGAGCTCTTCTTGATGTCCAGATGGACCGGGCCCGCGGTCGTGTCGTAGATCCTGACTTGCGCCCCGATCGTCTGGTTCGCGCAGCTCGACCGCCATGTGACGGAGCCGTACTCGTAGATGTCGCGCTGCGAGTTCACACGCCGGACCTCGGCGAGGCCCGAAGCGTTGTACTGGCACGTCGTCCCGAGATTCACAGTGTCCGGGAGGATGATCGTGTATTCGATGGGCCAGTTGTAGATCTCTGCCCGCGCGCTCGGTACCAGCGCGAACACGATCGAAGCAGCTGCAGTCACTACGCACGCAATGCGCCGTCTCATCCCATTTCTCCCTTCGTCCGTCGGCTGAACGTCGACAGGATTGCGTAGGGAGATACGGACTTCTATGGTCCGTTCTAGTCAAGTTCGTGAACGCGACCGGACTAGTCACGCGAGGGAAGTCAGAGCAACGGCAGGTAGCGCTTGACCTCGTACGGGGAGACGTACGACTTGTACTGCTCCCACTCGGCGCGCTTGTTGCGCAACAGGTACTCGAAGACCTGCTCGCCAAGTGCTTCCGCGACCAGCTCGGAGGCCTCCATCTCCCTGACGGCCTCGAACAGGTCGTCGGGTAACTGCTGCAGGCCGCGCGCCCGCCGCTCGTTGTCGGTCATCTCGTAGATGTTGTCGGTCGCCTCCGGCGGGAGGTCGTAGCCCTCGTCGATCCCCTTCATCCCCGCGGCGAGGATCACCGAGAACGCGAGGTACGGGTTGCACGCGGGATCGGGCGAACGCAGCTCGATGCGCGTCGACTGGCCCTTGCGCGGCTTGTACATCGGCACGCGCACGAGGGCCGACCGGTTGTGGCGTCCCCAGCAGACGTACACGGGCGCCTCCGTCACGGGGTAGCCGGGGCCGATCGTGAGCCGCTTGTACGAGTTCACCCACTGGTTCGTGACCGCGGTGATCTCGCGGGCATGTTGGAGGACGCCCGCGGTGAACGCCTTCGCCACCTTGCTGAGGTGGTACTCGTCGGAGGAGTCGTGGAACGCGTTCTGGTTGCCCTCGAACAGCGACATGTGAGTGTGCATGCCGGAGCCAGGCAGGTCCGTGCGCGGCTTCGGCATGAACGTCGCGTACATCCCGCGCTCCGCCGCGAGCTCCTTCACCGCGACGCGGAACGTCATCACCGAGTCGGCCATCGTCAGCGCGTCGGCGTGCCGCAGATCGATCTCGTGTTGCGACGGCGCGACCTCGTGGTGCGAGAACTCGACCGGGATCCCCATACGCTCGAGGGCCTCGATGGCGTCGCGGCGGAGGTCCTGCGTGACGCCGCGCGGCGTCAGGTCGAAGTATCCGCCGGCGTCGATCGGAGCCGGGTCCTCGGAGCTGCTGAATACGAAGAACTCCATCTCGGGGTGGACGTAGAAGGTGAAGCCGCGTTCCCCGGCCCGGTCGAGGTTGCGCCGCAGCACGTAGCGCGGGTCGCCCCAGAACGGTCGCCCGTCGGGCGTGTAGATGTCGCAGAACATCCGCGCGCCGGCGTCCTCGCGGCCCCCGGACGAGCGCATGACCTGGAACGTCGTGGCGTCGGGACGCGCCAGCATGTCGGACTCCTGGACGCGGGCGTAGCCCTCGATCGCGGAGCCGTCGAACCCGATCCCCTCTTCGAACGCCTGCTCGAGCTCCTCGGAGGTGACGGCGAACGACTTGAGGAAGCCGAGGACGTCGGTGAACCAGAGCCAGACGAGCCGGATGCCTCGCTCGCCGACCGTGCGAAGGACGTAGTCCTGCTGCCTTTCCATGCCGCGGACGATACGCCCGCAACGTTTCGGGAGCGTTACGACGCTCTACGCTTGTAGTGATGGTCCGCATGGCTCTGGCTCAGCTGAACCTCACGGTCGGCGACGTCGACGGCAACAAGCGACGCCTGATCGAGTCGCTCGACGCGGCCCGGGAGGCCGGGGCCCAGGTCTTCGTCGCTCCCGAGCTCGCCGTGAGCGGCTACCCGCCCGAGGACCTGCTGCTCAAGAGGTCGTTCCTCGACGCGAACGTCGCCGCGCTGGCCGAGGTCGCAGCCCACACCGGCGACCTCCTCGCCTTCGTCGGGTTCGCACAGCCGACCTCGCGCGCGCTCTACAACGCCGCCGCGATCTGCCAGCACGGCAGGGTCCTGGCCGTCTACCGCAAGCACATCCTTCCGAACTACGGCGTGTTCGACGAGGTCCGCTACTTCGACGAGGGCCGCGGCCACACGCTCGTCGAGACGCCGGACGGAGTGATCGGGGTGTGCATCTGCGAGGACGCGTGGAGCCCGCGCGGCCCGGTCGTGTCGCAGGGCGACGCCGGCGCGCAGATCGTCGTGAACGTCAACGCGTCGCCGTGGGAGGTGCACAAGATGGGGCAGCGCACCGAGATGCTCGGCGAGCGCGCCCGCCGGGCGAAGACGTCGATCGTCTACGTCAACGCCGTCGGGGGCCAGGACGAGCTCGTCTTCGACGGCGGCTCGCTTGTGATCGACTCGCGCGGCGACCTCGTCGCGCGGCTCCCGCAGTTCGAGGAGACGCTCGCGATCGTCGACGTGCCCCTCGGCGAGACGCGCCCCACGCGCCACCCCTCGGTGCGGCGCATCACGACGGAGCTGCGGCGTCCCTCGGGGGACCCGACCACTCTCGACCGCCCCGAGCTCTCTCGCGAGGAAGCGATCTACACCGCCCTGTGCCTCGGGCTCCGCGACTACGTCCGCAAGAACCGTTTCTCGAAGGTCGTCGTCGGCCTCTCCGGAGGGATCGACTCGTCGCTCGTCGCGACGATCGCGGCGGACGCGCTCGGGCCGGACGCGGTGCTCGGCGTCTCGATGCCGTCCGAGTTCTCGTCGACGCATTCGGTGGACGACGCGAAGGAGCTGAGCGCGAACCTCGGCATACAGATGCTCGAGATCTCGATCCGGGACACGTACGACTCGTACGTGAGCGCGCTGCGCGAGACGTTCGGAGACGCGCCGCCGGGCCTCGCCGAGGAGAACGTCCAGGCGCGGATCCGCGGCAACCTCCTGATGGCGATCTCGAATCGCTACGGCCACCTCGTGATCGCAACCGGGAACAAGTCCGAGATGGCGTGCGGCTACGCGACCCTCTACGGCGACATGGCGGGAGGCTTCGCGCTGCTCAAGGACGTGTTCAAGACCGACGTGTACGCGCTCGCGCGCTATCGCAACGGGCTCGGCCCCGTCGTCCCCGGCAACGTCCTGACGAAGGCGCCGTCGGCCGAACTCCGGCCGGACCAGAAGGACTCCGACTTCCTGCCCCCCTACGACGTGCTGGACCCGATCCTCGAGGCGTACGTCGAGGGGGACGCCGGGATCGAGGACGTCGTCGCGGCCGGGCACGACCGGGCGACGGTCGAGCGGGTCGTCGCGCTCGTGGACCGGGCGGAGTACAAGCGGCGCCAGGCGCCGCCAGGACCGAAGGTCACGACGAAGGCGTTCGGCCGGGACCGCCGGCTGCCGATAACCAACCACTGGAGAGAGGGGGCTCCCGCGGCCCTTCCGCGAAAGGTCGTCGGCGAGCAGGGGCCGGAGTAGTCCACCATTGAGGGGTCATGGCGATAACCGTCCTGCTCCTGTCGGACACCGTCGAGGACGCCGGCGAGCTGCTGCCGTCGTTCCCGCCCGCGCCGTATCACGTCCTCGCACGCGGGTTGAAGGAGACGGTCGCGGACGACCTCATCGCGATCCACCCCGACCTCTTGCTCATCGACGCGACGCACGACACGGCGGTGGCGGAGGAGGCGACGCGGCGTCTGTCGCTCGCGTGGGAGGTCGGGCTGCCGCCGATCCTCGTCGTCGTCGACGAGTCCGGGCTCGACCGCTTCCGCTTCGAGGCTGGAGCCGACGACTTCGTGGTCACGTCCGCGTCGCAGGCCGAGATCGCGGCCCGGCTGTCGTTGCTCACGCGGCGCGCGGGTCACGGCGACGAGGCGACCGTCCTCAAGATCGGCGACCTCACCGTGAACCCGGAGAACTACCAGGTGTACGTGCGCGGCCGGCCGCTCGACCTCACGTACAAGGAGTTCGAGCTGCTGAAGTTCCTCGCGCAGAGGCCGGGCCGCGTCTGTGACCGCGACCTGCTCCTGCGTGAGGTGTGGGGCTTCGACTACTACGGAGGGACGAGGACCGTGGACGTCCACGTGAGGCGGTTGCGCGCCAAGCTGGGGGCCGAGCACGAGGCGTTGATCGAGACGATCCGCAACGTCGGCTACCGCTTGGTGCCGAGGCCGCGGGAACGGAGGCCGTGACGACCATCATCGGAGCGACGCTGGCGATCCTGTTCGTCGACCCGCCGTGGCGGTGGCTGATCATCGGCGCGCTGCTGTTGACGGACGTGTTCCAGATCATGATCTGGCTGCGGTGGCGGAAGAAGAAGTCGATCACGGGGATCGAGTCGATCGTCGGCGCAGGGGGCCGCGCGATGTCGACGCTGGATC
>JALZEG010000052.1 GCA_030862185.1 Actinomycetota bacterium | reverse complement strand
CGGCCCTCCTCGCTAGGCGATCTCGGAGCAGGACTCCTCTTTCTCGAACGCGTCGGTGAGCTCCTCCGAGGTCGATTCCTCGAGCGAGGTGCCGACGTTCGTCAGCGCCTCTTGGAGCGTGGGGCCGATCTGCGCGGCCCCCTGCTGGAACGCCTGCGGGTCGGACGGAAGCGCCTCCATGTCCTCCTTCGCCTGGTCGAAGGCCGCCTGCGTGTCCTTCAGCGCGGCGACGAGCTGGTCGGCGGACTCCTCGCCTCCGTCGACGTCCGGCACCCCGGCGTCCTCGACCGCGCTCACGAGCTCTTCCGTCTGAGAGCTCATCTCCGACATGAGCTCGACCAGCAGGTCCTTGCCCTGCTCCTCGCCGGGCTGGAGGTTCTCGGTCAGCGCGGCCGTCCGGTCCTGGATGCCCTGCATCCAGTCCTTCATCGCGCCGCAGACGTCCGCCGCGTAGGCGGACGCGGCGACGGTCTCGGACGAACCCCCGCCCCCGTCTCCGTCGCCGCCGTCTCCACCGTCGTCGCCGCCGCACGCGGCCAGGCCTCCCATAAGGAGAAGGGTGAGTCCGAGCGCTGCGGTCCTCGATGCGGGCATGGGATCTCCTTAACGGTGGGCTGCCGAGTGGTCACGACGACGATATCTCGCCCCCCGGCGTGATGATCGAGGCACGCAAGCCGGGCGAAACGTGTCATAGGGGTGGCGTCGGTGGGGCCCGAACCGACGACTACCGTGCGGCGGCGGCCGGCTCGCCCGGCGCGGCCACGTCCTCGACCGTGATCGCGTACATGTCGTGGTCTTCCCACCGGCCTGCTATCGCGAGGTAGCGCAGCGCCAGGCCCTCCTTGCGGAACCCCGCCTTCTCCAGCACGCGCGCCGAGCGCCGGTTGCGCGTCATCACGTTCGCCTGCACGCGGTGGAGACCGAGGTCGTCGAACGCCAGGCGCACCGCGGCGCGGACAGCGGCGGTCGCGTAGCCGCGGCCGTTGTGCTCCTCGCCGACCCAGTAGCCGAGGTGGCAGTTGCGGAACGCCTTGCGGAAGACCTGCGACAGCGTCAGCCTGCCGATCAGCTCGCCCCCGGCGCGGATGCAGAACGAGTACGCGGCCCCCGCGGCGTGCGCCGCGACCAGCTCCTCGATCGCGGCGCGTTGGCCCGCGAGCGTGAACTCCGACGCCGGGCGGATCGGCTCGAAGGGCTCGAGGAAGGCGCGGTTCGCGACGAGCAGCGCCAGCAGGTCCTCCGCGTCGCCGCGGACGAGCGGCGTCAGAGAGACTGCCGCCGGCGACTCGTGGTCAGGCGTTGGCTTCTTCCTTGGAGGCCTCGAGGATCTTCTTGGTCACGTCGCCGGGCACCTCCTGGTAGTGCGAGAACGACCACGAGAACGTGCCCTTGCCCCCGGTCATCGAGCGCAGGTCGGTCGCGTAGTGGGTGACCTCACCGAACGGAACCTTGGCCTTGACGATCTGGCGGCCGCCGCCGATGGTGTCGATCCCCTCGGGGATGCCGCGGCGCTTCTGCAGGTCGCCCATGATGTCGCCGGTGAACTCCTCGGGGATCATCACGTCGAGCGACCAGATCGGTTCGAGCAGTGTGACTCCCGCCTTGTCGATCGCGTCCTTCATTGCGAGGCTCCCGGCCATCTGGAAGGCCATGTCCGAGCTGTCGACCGTGTGGTACTTGCCGTCGTAGAGCTCGACCTTGACGTCGATCATCGGGAACCCCGTGCCGGCGCCCTTCTCCATGGCGGCCTTGATGCCCTTCTCGACCGAGGGGACGAACTGGCTCGGGATCGAGCCGCCGAAGATCTTGTCGTCGAACACGAAGCCCTCGCCGCGCGGGAGTGGCTCGACGCGCACGTTGCAGATGCCGTACTGGCCGTGGCCGCCCGACTGCTTGACGTGCCGGCCGAGCGCATCGGCCTTGCCCTTGACCGTGGAGCGGTAGGGGACCTTGAACGGCTCCTCGCCGACCTCGACGCCGAACTTGCGCTTGAGGCGCTCCATCGTGACGTCGAGGTGCGCGTCGCCCATGCCCCACAGGATCGTCTGGTGTGTCTCGTCGTTGCGTTCGAGGCGCAGCGCGGGGTCCTCCTCGATGAGCTTGTGGAGCCCGATCATCAGCTTGTCCTCGTCGCCCTTGCTCTTGGGGACGATCGCCTTCGGGAGGAGCGGCTCGGGCGGCTCGATCGGCGGCAGGACGATCGGGTTCGCCTTGTCGGAGATCGTGTCGCCGGTGACCGTGTGCGCGAGCTTCGCCGCGGCGCCGATGTCGCCGGCCACGAGCTCGTCGACGGCCTCCTGCGTCTTGCCGCGCATCGTGAACAGGTGTCCGACGCGCTCGTCGGTGTTGCGCGTGCTGTTGTGGAGCGAGGTGTCGCCCTTGAGGACGCCGGAGCAGACGCGGAAGTAGCTGACCCGCCCCACGTAGGGGTCGGTCATCGTCTTGAAGACGAACGCCGACAGCGGGACGTCCTTCTTGGCCTCGCGCGACTCTCCGTTCGTCCCCTCGACCGGGGGCCGGTCGAGCGGCGAGGGCCCGGCGACGACGATGATGTCGGCGAGCCGGTCGATCCCGATGAGCTTCGTGGAGGAGCCCACCATCACCGGGAAGAACGTCGCCCGGTCGATGCCGTCGTGAAGCGCGTGGACGACCTCGTCGCGGGTGATCTCGCCGCCCTCGAGGTAGCGCTCGAGCAACTCGTCGTTGGTCTCCGCGACCGAGTCCAGCAGAGCGGTGCGGACCTCGTCGACGCGCTCCCGCCGGTCGTCGGGGATCGGGACCTCCTTCGACTTCCCATGCTCGTCGTACTCGAACGCGGCGGTGTCGATCACGGAGATGACACCCTTGAAGTCGTGCTCGCGGCCCAGCGGCAGCGAGATCGGAGCGATCCCCATGCCGAAGAGCTCGCGCATCTGGTCGAGCGTCCTGCGGAACGACGAGTTCTCGCGGTCGACCTTGTTTACGAGCACGACGCGGGGGAGCTCCAGCTCGTCCGCGTACCGCCACGCGACCTCGGTCTGGACCTCGACGCCCTCGACCGCGGAGACGACGAACACCGCCAGGTCGGCCGCCCTCATCGCGGCGCGCATGTCGCTGATGAAGTCGGCGTAGCCCGGCGCGTCGAGGACGTTGATCTTGCAGTCGTCCCACTCGACGGGGGCGAGGGCCGTCGAGATCGAGATCTGCTTGCGGATCTCCTCCTCGTCGAAGTCGCACACTGTGTTGCCCTCGGAGATCTTCCCGAGGCGGGTCGTGGCGCCGGAAAGGAAGAGGAGGCTCTCGGCCAGCGAGGTCTTTCCGGACCCCCCGTGGCCGACCAGGACGATGTTGCGGATGTTCTCCGTGGCGTAGCTCTTCACGCGGTATTCCCCCCGGATTGTGAGACCTGAGCTGGTTGGGCGGCCATGCTATCCGCCCTGGTCAAACCCGCCTCCGGGGGCGCTCGCTAGGATGCGCGCCGTGCTCAATTCGAGGATCCGGGGAGCCTGGGACCAGTTCGTCCGTCCCGTGGGCCGGGCGATCGCGCGAAGCGGCCTGAGCCCGAACGCCATCACGGCCGTCGGTCTGCTGATCCAGGCTGCCGTGGCGTACCTGATCGTCGACGGAGCGCTGCTCGCCGCGGGTCTGGTCGCGATCGCCGCCGGGGTCGCCGACCTCCTCGACGGCGCGGTCGCCAAGGCGCGGGGGATGGAGTCGCAGTTCGGCGCCCTGTTCGACTCGACGACCGACCGCCTCTCCGACGCCCTCTTCTTCGTGCCGATCGCGTGGCTCTACGGCGTCGATCCCGACGTCGCGGCGCACGACGAGCCGTGGGTCGCCGCGGTCGCGCTCGCGGCCCTCGTGTTCTCTTTCCTGGTCTCTTACGTGAAGGCCCGTGCCGAGAGCCTCGGCTTCGAGTGCAACGTCGGCTTCGCCGAGAGGTTCGAGCGGCTGGTCGTCATGATCGTGGGGCTCGTCTTCGGCATCGTCCCGGTGGCGGTCGTCGTGCTCACGGCGCTGACGTTCGGGACGTTCGTGCAGAGGATCGTCCACGTTTACGCGCAGGCGCGCTCGGGAGGTCCCGGCGCTGCGACGTAGACGGCCCGCGGGCGAGGGGCGGCTCCTCCAGCTCGCCTACTACGGCTACGTCGTGGGCTCGCGCCTCGCGCTCGCGCTACCCGAGCGATGGGCCTACTGGATCGCGCACGCCGGCGGGGGTCTCACGGCCCGTCGCTCGCGGCGCGGGGACCAGGTCGCGGCAAACCTCGGGCGGATCACGGGCGAGCCGCCGGAGTCCGAGCGCGTCCGGCGCCTCGTGGACGACGCCTACCGGTCGTACGCGAGGTACTGGCTCGAGACGTTCCGGCTCGTCCGCGAGGAGAAGGGGTTCTGGCTCGAGCGGGTGCAGTCGGAGTCCGCCCGCGAGATGGACGCCGCGCTGGCGCGCGGCAAGGGCGTGGTGGTGGCCGTCGGACACCTGGGGAACTGGGACGCCGCGGGAGCCTGGGTCGGCGCGCGCGGCAACAGGCTCGTGACGGTCGCCGAGGTGCTGCGGCCGCGCCGGCTGTACGAGTTCTTCCTGCGTCACCGTACGAAGCTCGGCATGACGATCTACGGCGCGGAGCCGGGCGTCACGGCGCGTCTGGTCGAGGAGGCCGAGAACGGCGCGGTCGTAGCGATCCTGGGCGACCGCGACCTGAAGGGAACCGGGCTCGAGGTCGACTTCTTCGGCGAGCCGGCGACGTTCCCCGTGGGGGCGGCGAGCGTCGCGCTGCGCGCCGGCGTCCCCCTGCTCGTCGCCGGCGTGTTCGAACGCCGGCTCCCCGACGGCAGGCGGGGGTGGGACATCGACTTCTCGGCCCCCATCGAGCTGCCCGAGGACCGGGAGGGAGCGGTGGCCGACCTGACGCGCGCGGTCGTGGCGCGGCTCGAGCAGCTCGTCGCCCGCCATCCCGAGCAGTGGCACGTCTTCCAGCCGTTCTGGATCGCAGACCGGCGCCCGGCCGAGGTATGAGGATCGCGCTCGTCTGCCCCTACGCGTGGGACCGCTTCGGCGGCGTCCAGTCGCACGTGCGTTCGCTCGCCGCGGCGCTGCGGCCGCGGGGCCACGACGTGCAGGTGTTCGCGCCGCGCGTCGCGACGCGCACCGTGGCGCCCGAGGGCGTCACGCTCGTCGGAAAGGCGGTCCCGATACCGGCGAACGGGTCGGTTGCCGCGCTGGCGTTCGGCCCGGCGGTCGGCGCGTCCCTCCGGCGGGCGCTCGCGGACTTCGAGCCCGACGTCCTCCACCTGCACGAGCCCCTCATACCGAGCATCTCGCTGCTGGCCTTGAGGGCGTCGGAGGTGCCGGCGGTCGGGACCTTCCACGCCGCGATGGAGTGGAGCTTCGGGTACGGGATAGCGCGCGGCGCGCTCGCGCCGACGATGCGCAGGCTCGCGGCTAGGACGGTGGTCTCGGAGTCCGCCGAGGCCCTCGTGTCCCGCTACTTTCCGGGCCCCTACGTCCTCACGCCGAACGGGATCGACGTGTCCGCGTTCGCGGAGGCGGAGCCCGAGCGCCACGCGGACGGTCCCACGGTGCTGTTCTTCTCGCGGCTGGAGAAGCGCAAGGGGCTCGAGGTGCTGATCCGCGCGATGGCCGCCCTGCAGGGGAGCGCGAGGCTCGTCGTCGCGGGGGCCGGCCCGGAAGAGCGTGCCGTCAAGTCACTGGCGCGCTCGCTGAAGCTCGACGCAGCGTGGCTCGGCCGGGTTCCCGACGAACGGGTCGCGTCCGTCTATCGCGGGGCGGACGTCTACTGCGCGCCGGCGCTCGGTGGCGAGTCCTTCGGGATCGTCCTCGTCGAGGCCATGGCGGCCGGCACTCCGGTCGTGTGCTCGAACCTGCCCGGGTTCAAGGGCGTCGCGGGGGACGCCGCGTTCCTCGTCGCGCCGCGCGCCCACCGCCGGCTCGCGGCCGCGCTCGGTCGTGTGCTGGAGGATCCGGAGAAGGCGGAGACGATGCGGACGGCCGGACGCGCGGCCGCGGCGCGCTACGACTGGTCCACCCTGGTGCCGCGCGTCGAGGAGGTGTACGAGTCGGCGCTCGCGCGCCGTTAGCTCTTCGCCAGGAAGAGCGACAGGCGGGCGACGCGCTTTCCGTCTTCGTCGAGGGCGGTGAAACGGCCCAGCAGCACCTCGTATCCGCCCTCGCGGCCCGCCTGGCGCGACTCGACCGGGACGAGCTCCTCCGGAAGCGCGATCCCGAAGAAGCCGGTCTGCGGTCGCGCGCGACCGGGGGCCGCGACGCCGATCGTCACGTCCATCCACGACACGCCCGGGCCGACGAAGTGCAGGCCCTCGATCCCCGGCCGGATGACGCCGGAGATGAACGTCACGCCGTGGCCGCGGTCGACGTCGACGACGGCGCGGATGGGCGCGCCGCGCGGCTCGATGCACCGCCGTCTCCCGAAATCGTACGCGACGACGAGCTGGAGACAAGCGTTGCCGGCCGAGTCCCGGTAGCCCGCGACGCTCCACAGGCTCCCATTGCCGACCACGCCGTTGTCCACCCTGAACATGCGGCTCGCCCCGGGGCCGGGATCGTCCGGATCGAACGGGAGCGACTCCTCCCTCATCTCGAGGACCCGCCGGATCTCCGCGAGGCGCTCCGCGCGCGTCGGTGGCTCGGGTTCGCGCAGCAGGCCTGGAAGCTGCAGCCCGGCGATCACTCCGAGCGCGACCGCCGCGGCGAATCCGGCGGCGCGCAGCAGCCGCGGCGTCAGCGTCCGGTGCAGCAACGACCGCCGGGTCGCGGTCGCGGTCGCATGCGGCAGCGGCGTCGCGTCCAGCCAGTCGTGTAC
>JALZEG010000043.1 GCA_030862185.1 Actinomycetota bacterium | reverse complement strand
AGCGTCCCGCCGAGGCCCGCCACCGGCCACCACTCCAGCGCGGTGCGCTTCGCCTCCTCCTCGGTCGCGGCCCAGCAGACGTTGACCTCGGCGTACTTCGGCTTTCCTTCGCCGCCCGCGGCCTCGAACCGCGTCACGGTGTTGCCGGACGGCGCGACGCAGATCAGACCGTCGCCGTGCTCTCCTGCGATCTTCGCGGCGCGCTCGCCGCTCGCCGCTACGTAGATCGGCGGACGCTCCTCGAGCGTGTACAGCCGCGCGTTCTCGACCGTGTAGTAGCGGCCGTGGTGGCTCTGCATCCCGCCCTCGAAGAGCGTGCGGATGACCTGGATCGCCTCGACCATCATGTCCTGGCGGATCCTCGTTTGAGGCCAGCGGCCGCCGGTGACGTGCTCGTTGAGGTTCTCTCCCGAGCCGAGCCCGAGCCAGAAGCGGCCGGGCATCATCGCGGCGCTGGTGGCAGCAGCCTGCGCGACGAGGGCCGGATGGACGCGGATCGTCGGGCACGTCACCGCGGTGCCCAGCTTCAGGTCGCGCGTCCCGTGCGCGATCGCGCCGATCACGTTCCAGACGAAGGGGCTCTGCCCCTGCTTGCTCGTCCACGGGTGGAAATGGTCCGAGATCGCGGCGAACGTGAAGCCCGCGTCCTCGGCGCGCTGCGCGTAGCGGATGAGGTCGGTGGGTGACTGCTCCTCGGAGGAGAGCTTGTAGCCGAGCTCGATCATCGGACGTCCCCTCGATTCGTGCGGTGGGCGCGACAGAGGCGGGGTCTCCCCCGCCTCTGGTCTCTACCCTCGCTCTCCGGCGGCTAACGGCGCCGGACCCGCACGGTGATCGTCTCCGATCGGGCGAACGAGCATGGGTCGTCGGCCGGCGCGACGGCCCGGAACCTCCTCGACTTCGTCATCCTGATCCTGGTCGAGTAGTCGCCCTCGGCGTCCGTGGTGACGGTCTTCACCGTGCCGAACCGACCCCTTCGCAAGGGCCGCGACTGGATGTTGACCGTCTGGCCCCCGGCGCAGGCCGGGTCGCCTTCGATCTCGCCGGACAGCCGCACGCGGCGCCCCTTCGCGACCCGGTTCCTGTTGCTTTCGATGGAGATCGAACGCGTGCCCGGGGGCTGCCATGCCACGCTCGCGGTGCGCGTGGGGTCGCCGCTCGAGACGTCGTCGTCTTCGTCGTCGATCCACACCTGGACCTGCGTGGTGCCGGTCGTCGCAGACGTCACGCCGAACGTGAAACGTCCGGCCGCGTTCGTCTCGCCCTCGCCGTGGCGCGTGCCGTCCTCGTGCGCATCGCCCACGTGGCCGCCGCTCTCCGGCGGACGTCTCGCTCCCCCGCCCTCGACGTCGCAGAAGTTCACCGTCGCGTCGGGACCCGTGAGGTGGATGTCGACGTTCGCGTTGTTGAACGGGCCGCCGCCGCGGCGGGCGAAGATCTCGAGATCGACGCAGGAACCGTTGGCGCCGCTCGTGCTCGACGGCGTCAGGAACACGTCGAGGTTGGGAGGCGGCGGAGGGCTGCCCCAGCCGAGCTGCGTCCCGCCGGACGCCTCGTTGAGGTCGGGCAGGTCGTCGTCGTCGACGTCGGCCCACGCCTGGATGAACGTCCCGCCCGCGAAGTCGCTCCGCAGCGCGAACCGGAACCCTCCGTTGTTGGACGTGCCTTCGACGGACTCGATGTGCTTGACGTCGTCGCGCCCCGGGCTGTTGTGATCACCCTGCTGACCGGAGTTCGCGTTGTCCGAGCACCGCTTCGCGTTCTCCCGCGACACGTGCGCGGCGTCCGGGGCCTGGAAGGCGTCGGTGTTCGTGCCGCTCGAGCTGAAGTGCAGCTCGTCCTCGGGGCCGTCCGCGTGGACGTCGAGGTTGACGCCTGCGACGGCCCTGTCGAACTGGTCGTTCACGAAGCCCGTCATGATGTGGCACGCCGAGAGGTTGACGGTGGCGTTGCCCTGGCTGATCTCGACGGACGACGGCTGCTGCAGGTACGGCAGGACCCGGTGCGCGTCCCCTGTGTCGTCCAGCGCCGCGTTCGGGGGGGCCGGCGGCGACGTCTTGTTGCTGACGACGGCGACTGCCGACACGTCGCCGGGCTGGTGCCCCTCCTTCAGCGTGCAGCGGACCTTGCCGAAACCCTGGTCGTCCGGGACGGACGAGCCGCAGGAGTCCTCCCACACCGGAGCGGTCCCGGGATCGCTCAACGTGTAGAACGCGCGCACCCGCTCGGTGCCCACGCTCGCGGCGTAGTCCAGGACGGTCACGGGGAGCTTCCCCTTCGGCACGAAGACCCCCAAACGGTCGCCGTTGTCCGGATACGAGAGCTCGATGGTCTCTCCGACCGGGGGCGGGATCTCCGACTGGTCGATCTCGACGGTCATCTCGGCGTTGTCGACCTCGTCCGCGTTGCCGGGGACGCCGGCGTAGAGGCGCGCCCGCAACGTGTAGGTCGCGCCGTCGGGATGGGAGTCCGGGATCGGCATGAAGAACTCCCAGGTGTCGCTGCCGACGCGGTCGCCCGTGAACGTCGCGGCGTTCTGGCCCGTCGGCTGCAGCTCGAACTCGACGAGCGCCTGGGACGGGACCTCCCTCGCCCACGCGACGAGGTGGACGAAGCCGTCCGCGTCTTGGACGTCGGAGATCGTCGGGGGTGGGGTCGTGTACGCCGACGGGTTGAGGAAGTCGATCGTCGGAGCGGCCACCGCCGGCGACGCCGGCAGCAGCGACGCCAGCATCGCCGTCAGCAGGAGCATGGTCTTCTTCACTTCGGGTACCCCCTCGTCCTTCTTCTCTTAGATCGGGCGCGTGCGTGCAGCGAAGGACCGGGTGCCCGTCTCGCACTTGCGCAGCCGGTCGCGGCCCCTGCCCCCGCGGCACGAGTCCCGGCCGGCTCCTCCGTTCAAGAGGTCGTGGCCTCCGTGACCGAACAGCCTGTCGTTGCCCCGGTGGCCCTTGACGGTGTCGTTGCCGCCGCCGCCGCGGACCTGGTCGCCGTCCCGGCCTCCGAAGGCCTTGTCGGGGCCGGGGCCGCCCTTCACGACGTCGGCTCCGGCATTCCCGCGGAGGACGTCACGTCCCTTGCCGCCGAGGATCGTGTCGTTGCCGCCGCCGCCGCGGATCGTGTCGTTGCCGCCGAAGCCGCAGATCCTCTCCGACGAGTCCGAGCCCTCGAGCACGTCGGGGCCGTCGGTCCCGGTGACGTCGCAGGCGCTCTCGGCCTCCCAGTGCATTACCGAGATGTCGTTAGTCTCGCCCTGTTCGAACAGGTCGTCGTCGTTGGAGTCGAGCCACACCGTCAGCTGTGCATCGCCAGCGGTCTCCGACTCGATGCCGAAGATCAGGCGACCGTTGCCGGTCGTCTCCGCCTCCGTGTGCTGCGTGCGCGCGCCGCCCTCGTCGTGATACGCCTCGTCCGTCTCGTCGCCGTCGGCCGTGTGGTCGGCTTGATCCGGCGCACGCCGGGCCGTGCCGGTGCCGTCCTCGGGGGCACAGAAGTTCCCGGAGTTTCCGGGGCCGATCATGTGGACGTCGACGTTCTGTCCCGGGATCGGCTGGCCCGTCTGATCGGTGAGGCTGACGACGAACTTCTCACACCCGCCGATGTCGGCCGCAGTCTCGGCCGGCTCCATAGACAGCAGAGGGTTCGCCTCTGCACCGAAGACGCGGTGCGCGTCTCCCGAATCCCTGGCGCCGGGATTCCGCGTCCCGCCCGGCCCCGCGCCCGGCGCGGCGTTGCATCCCGATTGCACGCAGTCGTAGGGCAGGACGGCGAGCCCGGTGACCATCCCGGGCTGATCCGACCCCTGCAGTTGGCAGTCACCGCTGAACTCCTTGGGGGCGGAGCCGCTCCCCAGGGGAGCGAACCCACACGATGTCCAGGCGGAGCTTCCGGGAGTCGCCAGCGAGCTCGCCTTCGTGTAGAAGAGGTCCACCCCCTCTGCGCCGGCGCTGGTGACGCCCCTGATCTGAACCTTTCTCCCGGTGAAGACGGCTCGCGTCCCGTTCAACGGAGCCGTTATCTCGGCGGTCTCGAACGGGACGTCCTGCGGGTTCGTCATGGTCGGGCTGTTGTTCACCGTCACCGACTGCTCCGCTGCGATCGAGGTGTCGCGAATGCGCGCGACGAGCGTGTACGTCGCGTCGGCGACGTCGACGGGCCAGAACGCCTCGTAGACGTCGGTCTGCCCAATCTGCGATGCGTCCGCGATCTTCACGAGCGGGTTGCTGCCGGATCGGTAGAAGAGCTCGACACCGAGGACGGGCGAGATGGAGGCCACTCGCGTAACGATGTGGTACGCGTTGTCGACGTCCTGCGTCCGGGCGACCTGCGTCCCCTCCCCGTTGGGTCCGTACGGAGACGGGTTGAGGAAGCTGATGGCCGCGTCCGCCGTCGACTCCACCCAATTCGTCGTGGCGGACCCGTTCGCCTCACCGCTGTCCTGGTTGTCGTTGTCGAAGCCGTCTTCCCCGGCGTCGTACCACGCAGTCAGCGTCGTGTCGCCGGGTACCGGAGACGTGACACCGATCACGAAGTTCCCTTGGTCGTTCGTGATGCCCTCCGTGTGTTGCGCAACCGGAGGTTCGCCGGCGTGCGCCATCTCGCCCTCGTCCTCGGCGTTGTGCCCCGTCCCGCCGGTGGGGGCCCTTCGCGGTGACGCATCGGCGAGATCGCAGAAGTCCAGCTCGTTCGTGGGACCGGTCGCGTGGACGTCCACGTTCGCGCCCCGGACTGCGCGCGCGCCACCGCGCGCCCTCACGATGTACCTCTGGCAGGTTCCGGCAGCCGCCGTGATCCCGAGAGGGTCGAGCGACACGGTCACGGCGCCCGGGAGCCATTGCACGAAGTTGGTGTCGGATACTTCGGTGAGCTCCAGGAGGTCGTCGTCGGCCTCGCGCTTCACAGCGTCATCCACCACCGGCTCGTCGTCGACCCACGCGGTCAGCTGAGTGTCCCCGACGTTCGCCGACCGGAGGTGGAACACCCATTGTCCGAATCCGGCGGTCCCGCCGCCGGAGAGACCGGAGCCGTTCGTGCTCTCGATGTGCTTGATGTCGTTCCCGCCCGGGACGTTGTGGTCTCCTTGCTCGCCCCGGAGCGATCCCTGCGAGTCGCAGTTGCGCGCGGACTCGGTCGAGTGTCCCTTCTGCGGCTTCGCCATGCCACTGCTGGCGCTGTTGTTCGTGGAGGTGTCGGTTCCGAACTCGATCCCGTCGTCGGGCCCGCGCGCGTGGACGTCCACGTTCGCTCCCTGGACTGGCCGGTCGAACGCGTCGATCACCGCGATCTTGTACGTGATGCAGTTGGAGTTGGCGACGATGTGGCGGCGCAGCGGCTGGTCGGCCGTCACGTTCGTCGACAGTGTGAGCTTCATGTCCTCGACCTGCTGGAGGTACGGACGGACCCGGTGCACGTCCGCCGATTCCTGGCTGTACCGTGCCGCGTTGTTCTGCCGTGCGTGGTTCTGCATCGCGACCGCGGCGATGGCCGTCACCTGCGACGGGCGGTCGCCTTCGGCCAGGGGGCAGGTCGCCGACCACGTCTCGGCGCCGGCAGGGCCGCCGGTCGAGGTACCCGTCGAGACACACAGCTTGTACTCCGGCTCGGTCCCCGGCCGGGACGTCGTGTAGAAGACCCGGACCTGGTCGGCTCCGGTGCTCGGTACGTCGCCCTGCGTAGGGTCGGTGAGGCTGGGGCTGGCGAGGCCCTCGACGACCGTCCGCCAGAGGGTTCCCGCGCCGGCACCCTTGTAGAACCCGAGCGGACCGTTCATCGACGGCCACAGGATCTCGACGGTCTCGGCTTCGGCCATGGGGGGCTCGTCTATGAACTGGCCCTCCTTCTGCTGAAGCCGCACGTACTCCTCGTCGGCCGCCACTTCCTCGAACCCGTTGGGGGTCTGCTCGTACATCCGCACAGTGATCGTCCCGAAATAACTGGTCAATCCCTCCGGGATCTCCCAGAAGAGCTCCCATGTGTCGGGCGACCCCGGCACGGGCGAAAGCTCACCTATCGTGACCTCCGTGGAGTTCGACAGTTCGTTCAGCCAGTAGGCCTCGACCACGACGTTCTGCGACACTCCGGCGACGGTGGCGACGAGGTGGTACGCCTCGTCGACGCCGTCGAACTTGTCGCTGATCTTCGGCGGGTCGATCGTCCCGGTCGGGTTGTCCGGGCTCGGGTCGGGGCGGGGCGGCTCCTGCTGTTGCGTGGTCGGCCGGTAGGCGGCGCTCGGGTTCAGGAGCTGGATCGCCGGACCGGTCGGGCCGCTCGGCGATCCGCTCGGGGAGCCACTCGGGCTCGGCTGCGAGAACGCGAGCGAACCCGTCAGGCCCATGGAGGCCCCGGCGAGGACGAGCACCAGACAGAGGACCCCCGCGACGAAGCCCAGGGTCATGCGTGCGGCTATCCGCTGATCACCCGCGGGCAGCTCGATCGACTTCCTTATTCTCGATATCAACACACACCTCCTGGGTGCGCTGGCGCCCCTCTTGGCTCAGACCGGCCCTTAAGTATCCCCGAGACGCAAGCCGGGGGTCGGATGCCGGGTCGGCGCTCTACCAGGAACAACGAACGACATGGGGCTCGGGTTGCCTGGTCCGATGCTGCTGGCGGGAATGTGACGATCCCGGGGGGGCCCGCGGTTCCCTCAAGCAAAGGAGCCGGCCCCCGAGGGGACCGGCTCCTCCCAGTTAGGTGGGTGCTACGGCCTCGTCGCCCGGATCACGATGTTCTTGCTGTTGTTCGTGGCGTGCTCGTCGTCCTGGGCTCTCCAGAGGACACGGAACGTCCGCCTGCCCCGCCAGTTCGCCCTCAGCACGAACCGGTACCGGGACCGCACGTTGAGCTCGTCACGGTCGATCGTCCGCCAGCCGCCGCCCCGCCGCCGCTGCAGGAGCACGTCCGTCCCGTCGTGGTCCGGCTTGACGCGGCCGACGATGCCGACCTTCGAGCCTCGCTCGACCGACCGGCGGCCGGAGCGACCCGTGACCTTGACCTTGACCTCGACGGTCTCCGGCGACGACGACGCGTCGGCGCACTGGTCGTGGCGCGGGGCCACCGCGACGTACTCGGCGCTCTCGGTGGAGGCGAAGGAGACTTCGAAGCGGCCGTCGGCGTCGGTGTTGTCCGACTCGAAGTCGGTGAACTCGCTCTGGCCGAGGACACGCCTGCGGATCCGCACGAACTCGCCGGCGTCCTCACAGCTCGAGTCGGGCGAGATGATCTGCCCCGACAGCGTGATCTCCCCCGGGAACACGACCTCGTTCGGCTCGGCGAACAGCGAGACCGTGCGGGAGCTCTGTGCCGGGCTCGTGGCCGTGCCGGTCGCGGTCCCGGTCGGCGACCCCGTGGGGCTGCCGGTCGGGGATCCCGTCGGGGATCCTGTCGGGGACCCGGTGGGAGACCCCGAGGGGCTTCCGGTGGGGGAGCCCGTAGGGCTTCCGGTGGGGGAGCCCGTAGGGCTTCCGGTCGCGGTCGTCGTCGCGGTACCGCTGGGCGACCCCGACTGAGCGGCCCACGTCACTGACATGTCGTCCACCGCCGAGGTCTCGCCCGAGCAGTTCGCTCCCGGGGGAATCGTCGCGGGGCTGCACTGGGTGCCCGTCGGCGGCGGGTCAGGGTCGGACGTTCCCTGAATCTTCGCCTCGATCCGGTTCGTGGCATCGTTGCCCGGCGGCTCGTCGAGCTGCACGCCCGCGCTCGTGGTGCCGTCGTCGGCCGTGGTCGTCAGGCTGTTCGGGGTCGCATCGTTGCCGGAGACGACCTTCTGGATCGGCGCGCCCTCCTGGCGCGAGAAGTAGATGTCGGGAGTGTCGTCCTCGATGGTCCAGTCCACGGCGGCCGCGACAGGCGTGCCATTGCACGCGTCGCCTCCCGGACCGGTACTCGACCCGGCGGTGTTACCCGGCGTCGGTGTCTTCGCGCCGTCGGTGACAAGAACGGTCATGATGTGCTCGCCGCCGACCTGGACGGTCGCGGTCTCGGGGTCGGCATCGAGGCACGAAGGCGACTCCGCGGTCGTGTAAACGAGGAAGAGGCGCGGGTCCGACGCGTCGTTCGAGGTCGGCGATTCCAGCGAGTGGAACCGGGTGGAGTTGTCGGCCCCCGACGCCGCCTGGTCTCTCAGCTCCCACCCCTGGAAGCTGCCACGGTCCGCCACGGTATCCAGGTCGCCGGTGACGGTGAAGTTCGCGATCTCAGGTGCTCCGTCGATCTCGGTCGTCCCGGTTGCGGTCGGGGCCGACGTCGGCTCGGCCCCGGTCCGCGGCTGGGTGTCGCTTCCGGTGCCGCCCTGGCACGACCCGCCGCCCTGGGCCCACTCGCCCGAGGTGATGCGGTGGGCGCCGACGACGCCCGGCGCCTGCGGCGTGTAGGTCGTGTCGAGCACCTCGAGGCGGAGCTGGGCGCCGTAGAAGCTCTCGAGGCTCTGCGTGCTGTGGCTTCCCGAGGGAATCGTCATCGGCGTGTCCGCGTCGACGAACGACGTCACCCTGTTGTCCTGCAGGACGCGCAGGAAATTGCAGGCGCCGTGGTTCGTGTTGGGGGGCTCCGCGTCGTCCACCCAGGTATCGTCGGTCACGTTCGCGCGCTCACGTACCAGCGAGTCGTCGGTATCGGTGTTGCTGTTGCCCTCGTTGTCGCTCGCCGTCGCGGCGTGCGTGACGCGGAAGGTGGCGATGTTCGACTGGTTCAGGTTGTAGATCGCGGTGATCGTACGAGACTCGCCGGGAGCGATATTGCCGAGGTTCCATTGGCAGGTCGCGCCCTCCGGCTCGCGGATGTTGCCGTTGTCACACGATTGCGCACCTGTTCCGGGGCTGGTAGTGGTCGAAGGCGCGGGGTCGCTCGACTCGAACGTCGTGTTCGCAGGGACCGCGCTGCGCACGACCACGTTCGTGGACGGCGCCGTCCCGTGGTTGCGTACGACGATCTCGTACGTCGCCTGTGTGAGCGTGGCCGACCGGACGTCGACCCCCACCATCGGAAGGGCCGCGCCCTGCCCGGACGCGCTGTTCATGCCAATCAGGCTTAGGAGCGTCGCGACCATCGAAGCGGTCAGCCCCAGCGATATCCGCGCGGGCCACTTTCCTGTGCGAACCATCTAATCGTCCCTCCCGAAGCCTCTTTTACGCCTGATCGAACCTAGCACGCACCTGCGCGCCTGAACGGCGCCCCCCTGCAAGGGTAAACGTGCGCGCGCCCGCAGAGGTTGCTTGCGTGGCGAGGTATGCGTGAGCGGGCTCTACGAGGCGCGGCGGGCGCGGGCGCGGCGCCGCTTCAGCGAGGCGCGCTCCTTGTCGGTCAGCCCGCCCCAGATGCCGTACTTCTGGTTGGTCTCCATCGCGAACTCCAGGCAGGGCTCGGCCACCGGGCAGGTGCGGCAGACCGCCTTCGCGCGGCCCTCGCGGGCCTGCTTCTCGAGCTCGGACTCGCCCTCCTCACCGAAGAAGGTCAGGTTGTCGTAAGGCCGGCAGGCGGCCTCCTCCTGCCAGTCCAGCTTCTCGGTGGCGGTGTCCAGCAAGGACACTTGATCCCTCCAATCGGTTCCGAACTGCGCCCGCGGGCGCACCTTCTATGTCCTCCCGGACACTTCCCTAAACGGCCGCCAGGTCCGGCGTATTCCGCCGGCCCCCCTGGCTCGAGGACCCGTTTCCC
>JALZEG010000035.1 GCA_030862185.1 Actinomycetota bacterium | reverse complement strand
ACCATGTGTAACGGCGCGACGTTAGTCGTGACGATCTGAAAACGGGCGGTCAAAGGAAAACTCTTCAGGGCTCTGCGGCCCCGATCTCTCTCCTCGCGCGCTCGCCGGAGGGTCGCCGCAACTGAGTAACGCGCGCCGGTGCCGGAGGGGGGGCCGCGGGTCCTCCTCCTTACCCCGAGCAGGAGGGCATATGGGGAGCGACGGGTCCGTTCAGGTGGTCTTCTTCGACGTGCGCGACACGTTGGGCGAGGTCGATCGGCCCGGTCACCTCGTCCCCTATCGTCCGAGCACCGAGAAGCTCCTGTCCGCGATGCGGGACGAGGTGGGGCTGCGCATCGGCCTCATCACGAACCTGCCCGACGACGTCGACGCGGCGGCCGGGCGCAGCATGGTCGAGGAGGCGGTGCTCTCCGAGTCCAACGGGACCAGGGTCACGATCAAGGACTTCATCGACCCCGACGGCATCGTCATCAACCACGACGCGGGCGTCAGCAAGCCCAACCCGGAGATCTACCGCTTCGCCGCGAGGCAGATGGGAGTCGCGCCCGAGCAGTGCATGTTCGTCGGCGAGAACCTGGTCGAGGTCCTCGCGGCGAAGGCGGCGGGGATGCAGGGAGAGCTGAAACCGTGCCCGCCGGGCCGGGAGTTCCTCCCCGCCGAGATCAGGGGGATGAAGGGCACGCCGACCGACAGCGGCCGCGCCTTCGAGGCGTTCTTCGAGCACGAGCACCTGCTCGGCGATCGCATCTTCGAGTGCATGGAGGAGATCAGCGGGCGGCTGAAGGCCCTGGGCAAGGACGAACCCATCCCGCCGAAGGTCTACGGCGCGATGGGGATCCTGATCTACCTCACGAACAACTTCGCCGACCAGGCCCACCTCCAGGCCGAAGAAGCCGTCGTCCCCCTCGCCATAGCGCGCGGGATGGACCCCGACAGCGTGACGTGGTTCTGGCAGCAGCACGAACAGGGTCGCGCCTACTTCCGGATGCTCGACATCGCGTGGAAGCGCATCCAGGTGGCGGACCCCCGCGACATGCCGCTCGCGATCGACGCCTTCTGGAGGTGCTGCGAGGGCTTCGTCCTGCTCTTCCGCGAGCACGCGATACGCGAGAACGACGACCTCTACCCGACGATGGGCCGCTACTTCAACGACACCGACGACACGCTGGTCATCAACCTGATCACCCACATCGGTCCCGGCGACTTCACGCCCTACGTCGGCCTCGTCTCCGCCATGGAGGAGGCTCTGGACCGCACCCCGGGGGACTGACGTGTTCACGAGGCCCGCACCCATCCAGGAGCGCTTCTTCGACGACGCGCAGCGCCGGACCGTGGAGGCGCTCTTCGAGGCGATCCTGCCCGGCAAGAGCGACTCTCCCGGCGCGCGCGACGCGGGAGCCGCGGACTACGTGAGCGCGCTGCTCGCTCGCCCCGAGCTCTACTACGAGATCCCGCGCTGGCGCGAGCTGTACCCCGCCGCTCTCCGTGCGCTCGACGCCGCGGCCGCGGCGCGCTTCGGCGGCCGCTCGGTCGCCGACCTGCCGCCCCTCGAGGTGACCGCGCTGCTCCGCGACCTGGCCGCCGGGACGGTCGAGGGGATGCCCGCCGACGTCGACCAGAAGCGGCTGTTCGCCACGCTGCGCGCCCACTGCATCGAGGGATGCTTCGCCGACCCGCGCTGGGGCGGCAACCGCGGCGGCCTGATGTGGGAGTGGCTGGGGTGCCTGACGTCGCCGCAGGAGTTCAACCGCGACGGGAACGAGGGGGCCGCGTGACGAGGATCGACCAACCCGACGCCATCGTCGTGGGCAGCGGCGCCGGCGGCGGGACCGCGGCGCGCGTGCTCACCGACCGCGGCATGAGCGTGGTCGTGCTCGAGAAGGGCGAGTGGCTCGAAGCCGAGGACTTCCTTCCCTACGACGAGATCCGCATGCACGCGCACAAGCGGTTCATCCCGCACCGGACCGACGACCCCAACATCTACGTGAAGCCCGACGGGTCGACGGATCGCAGCGAGCGCTGGTGGATCGTCAACGCCGTCGGCGGCTCGACGATGGTGTGGGACGCGAACTTCCCGCGCTACACGCCCGAGGACTTCGAGGTCCTCACGTACCTGAAGGACGTCCCGTCCGACGCCAGCATGGTGAACTGGCCGTGGACCTACGACGAGTTCCAGCCGTGGTTCGAGCGCGCGGAGCACGAGTGGGGCGTGTCGGGCCGGGCGAACCAGTGCCCCACCCAGGAGCCCACGCGGCCGGGCTACGAGTACCCGATGGCGCCCTTGCGCGACCACGCGTCGACCGATTTCCTGATGGACGCGTTCGGGAAGGCCGGCATGACGCCGTACCGGGGGCCGCGGGCGATCAACTCGCGCGTATACGACGGCCGTCCCGCGTGCTCGTTCTGCGGCTACAACCAGTTCTTCGGGTGCGCGCTGAACAGCCGCGCCAGCGCGCAGAACACGGTGCTGTCGCGGGCCCTCGCGACGGGGCGGTGCGACCTGCGGACCGGTCACTGCGTGACGCGCCTGGTGCACGAGGACGGCCGCGTCACCGGCGTCATGTACAAGGACTCGCCGGCCGCGGAAGAGAGGTTCCTGGGAGCGCCGAAGGTCTTCGTGTCGATCCAGACCATCGAGTCGGCGCGGCTGTTCCTGATCTCGGAGATCCCCGACCCGAACGACATGATCGGGCACTACCTGATCTACCACGTGAAGGGGAACGCGGACCTGACGATCCCCGGCACCCCCGTGTGGGACAAGGGCGACGCGTACCAGCCGCGCACCGCGATCGGCAGCCTGCAGATCCGCGACCTCTACGTCATCGACGACCCGGACACGTACCTGACGAAGGGCGGGAAGTTCTCGGTCTACGACCCGCTGACGACCATGCCCCCGGTCAGGCTCGTCAAGGGGGCCGGGCTCGGCCCGGACCGCCCGCAGGTGTGGGGCGACGACCTCGTCGACTACCTCGCCGAGCTGCGCTCACAGGGGGGCGTGTCGTTCTCGTTCACGGGCGAGGCGATGTCGCTGCACGAGAACCGCGTGGAGCTCGACCCCGACGAGAGGGACCCGTGGGGCATGCCGGTCGCGCGCACCTACTACCGCCACCACCAGTACGACCTCGACCTCAGCAGGTACGCGCTGACGAAGGTGTGCGACGTCCTCGGCAACGCGGGCGGCGAGGTGCGCAGGTTCGAGCCGCAGGCGGAGGACAACCCCGGCTACGGCCACGTCCAGGGAACGCTGCGCGCCGGGACCGACCCGGGCGAGTCCGTGCTAGACGCGGACTGCCAGTCGCACACGGTGAAGGGGCTCTACGTCCTCGACGCGGCGTGGATGCCGACGTCGGGCGCCTCGAACCCGTCCGTGACGTTGATCGCCAACGCCTATCGCGTCTGCGAGCAGGTGAGCTGAGGGGACGGGAGGAGCACTAGATGACGGACATCGAGACCAGGAAAGAGATCGCCCGGGTCCTCCTCTCGGAGGGGACCCTGCCGATTGACCTCGAGCTCCTGCCGGTGGTCGAGGGCGAGGGCGCGCTGCTCGCGGACCTCGGGATCCCGTTCCCGCAGGATCTCGGTCCGATCCCGACGCCGATCGACCCGCCTCCGGATCCCGGCGATCCGCTGCCGCAGGCCGACGTCGTCGTCGTCACGTGGACGGTCGCGGAGCTCAACGCGCTCGCCGACGTGCTGACGCCGGGGCACCCGCGCTCCCGCTGGTACCGCTACAACCGCAACTTCGAGTCGGACTACCTCGACAAGATCCGGGAGGGCGCGCCGGCGCGGGCGGCGCGCCGCCTCGGCAGCTGGTTCCCCACCGAGATCGGCGGGCTGAAGGTCATCTGCTACAAGTCCGAGCTCCATCTGAACCAGGACGGCGTCCGGACGGGCGACGGCACCGCGACGCTCCCGGTCAAGGACATGTTCGCCCAGATCATCGAGGAGACGGGGGCGGGCGTCGTGCTGACCGTCGGCACCAGCGGCGGCGTCAAGCTCGAGCACGACCTCGGCGACGTCGTCGTGACGCGCGGCGCGAAGTTCAGGCTCCAGAGCGAGTTCAAGAACGAGACGTTCGCGCACACCGCTTACAAGAGCGAGTGGACGATCCCGACGCAGCACTTCGACGAGGCCGAGGAGCTCATGGCGGCGTTCGCCGACAACCTCGTGGAGCCTGCGTTCGCCCCCCCGACGAAGCGGTATCCGTGGGACGGCCCGCCGATCGAGAGCGACCCGCCGAACACGCCCGAGATCATCCTCGACGACGGGACCGACATGCCGGAGTTCCATCCGGTGCTGACGACCGACTTCTTCGAATTCGGCACGTCGACGAACGACCTCTTCACGGAGGGCAGCGCGGTCGAGATGGGCGACGCGGTCCTCGGCCTGTTGTGCGAGGAGCTGCCCGAGCCCCCGCGCTGGGCGATCGTGCGCAACCTGTCGGACCCGATGATCAACGGCGACCTGCCGCGCGAGCGAAAGGGCGCGCTGGACATGCAGGCTCACTGGGCGGTCTGGTACTACGAGGCCTACGGCTACTGGACGAGCGTGATGGGCGCGCTCGCGACGTGGGCGATCGTCGCCGGCCTCTCCGAAGAGGGTTGAGGGGGGACGATGGCCGAGACACGTCTGCCGACCGAGGTCGAGCTCGCCTACGAGGTGATGTCGTGCCAGGCGATGCGCGTCGCGCAGGAGCCCGAGTCGGCGCCGCACCCGTGCACGTATTTCCGCAAGTGGGGGACGTACCACTCCTACGACTACTCGATGGACGCGCCCCCGCCCGAGCGCGGCATCGTCCACGAGACGCGCTACGTGGGCCGCGCGCCGCTGGTGCCGGAGCTCCTTAGCGGATGCCGCAAGGCACCGATCATGGCGCTCGGTATCAACCCGAACCTGCCGGGGTGGTGGCGCGGCAAGAAGGGCTCGCTCAACCCGCTGTTCGACGACTACCGCCAGTACGCGCACTACTTCCGCTACCGCTCGCTCGCGAAGCTGGAGCTCTCGCGCGAGGACTACGAGCGCTTCGGCGGCGATCCCGACGACACGCCGTTCACCGGCGCGGAGCTCGACGTGCCGGCCGACGCGAACGGCGACCGGACGATCGAGGTGCGGCTGCAACCCCAGAAGATGTACGAGGCGTACCAGGAGCTGCTCGACGCGCTGGCGGAGCGCATGGGCTGGCCCGACCACGAGCTCACCGTCGGGGAGGACGTCACCTACGGCAACATGGTCGCGAGCCCGTCGGCGAAGTGGACCACCTATCCGTCGGACACCGACCCACTCCTTCCGCCCATGACGGTCGAGGAGCGCAACGGGATCGTGTCGGAGTGCTTCCACACTCGCAAGTACTTCCTGCGCCAGCTCTTCCAGAGCCTCCCGTCGGTGCTTCTGATCTTCAGCCAGAGCACCGCGAACGCGTTCAACGGCGAGATGCAGACGCGCTTCAGCAGGGGCAGGCCGAAGCCCACCGAGCGGCTCGAAGACCTGATGAAGCGCGAGGTCAGGCTGAAGTACGGCGACCTCCCGAGCGGCGAGACGCTCGACGCGCGCGTGATCTACGCGCCGCACATCACCGGGAACCCGAAGGAGTTCGGCCCTTCGCGCGAGCGCGTGATCGCGGCGCTCGTCGAGGAGGCGGAGGCCGGCCGCATCTCCTACAACCCCGCGACGAAGCACCTCTCGCGGCCCCCGGGCGGCTGCGTGTTCTGCCCGATGCTCGAGATCGGTCCCTGCGACTACGTCGAGGAGCTGACGACGATCTCGAGCGCGCCGGAGCTGACCGCGGACTCCCCCGTCGCGAACGTGCTCCAGGAGAAGCTCGTGCAGACGGAGCTCCTCGGCGACGTCGCGGAGAGCGGGCCTCCGCTCGCGGAGGCGTGGGCGGAATCCGACGACGCCGGCGAGCCCACGGGGGAGGAATGACATTGACGATTCCGCCGCACCAGCCGCCGGTCGTCTTCTTCGACCTCGTCGGCACGCTCGTCCTGAGACGGGGAGGCACCTACGTCGCGAACCCGCCCGCGTCGGGATGGGTGCTCGCATCGAACCGCAACGGCGTCCTCTGCAATGCCGCGACCTTCCGGACCGCGCGCGACGTCCGGAGGATCCTCGAGCAGACGGGGCTGGCCCACCTGTTCCACGACGACCTCCTCGTGATGGCGTCGCACCTGCGCTTCCCGCTTCCTGACCGGCGCGCGTTCGCGGTCGCCGCCGCGATCGCCGAGGCAGCGGTCGACGGGTGCGTATACGTCTCCGCGGACCACGCGCTCCTGATCGGAGCGGCCGCCGCGGGCATGCGTACCGTCGACGTCTCCGGCGCCGCCGCCGCGGAAGCCGCGGCACCTGCCACTGCGGCGACGCTCGCAGACGAGGGGCCGCGCGTCACGGTGCCGGCCGCAGTCGTCGTGGGCGAGCCGGAGCCCGCCCTCCTCGCGGGCGAGATCGACGAAGATCCCGGCCCCACCTTCGTGTTGCGCGGGCGCGTCGTCACCATGGACGAGCCCGGCGAGTCCTACGACGACGCGCAGCTCGTCGTCCGCGCCGGCCGGATCGCCGCCGTCGTACGGCCGGGCGACGAGCTGCCGTCGCAGTTCGCGTCCGCGCGCACGCTGGAGACGAACGGGACGATCTATCCCGGTCTGATGGACCTGCACAACCACTTCGCCTACAACATCCGCCCGCTGTGGCCGCTGCCGAGGAGGTACGACAACCGCGGACAGTGGACGACCCCCACCTACAGCGCGGAGGTCAGCAAGCCGGTCAAGACCGTGGCGGGGTCGGGGCGGACCGCGCGGTCGCTCGTCCGCTACGTCGAGGCGAAGGCACTGATCGGCGGTACCACCACGGGACAGGGGATCAAGACGCAGGTCCGCGGGGGTTTCGGCCTGTACCGCGGCGTGATGCGCAACGTCGAGGAGACCGACGACCCGCGCCTGCCGGAGGCGAGCACGCTCGTGCCCGACCTCTACGTCAAGACGCAGGAGCGCGTCGACGCGTTCCGTCGCACGCTCGAGACGCGCGCGGCGTACTTCTACCACCTGGCCGAAGGCATCGACGAGAGGTCGCGGCAGAGGTTCCACGACCTCAAGTCGAACGACCTCGTGCAGAAGTCGCTCGTCGGGATCCACTCGCTCGGTCTCGCCGCGCCCGACCTCGCGGACATGACGTCCGCGGGGGCGAAGGTCGTGTGGTCGCCGTTCAGCAACATGCTGCTGTACGGGCAGACGATCGACCTGCAGGTGCTGCGCGACTCCGGCGTCGTCTTCGCGATCGGATGCGATTGGGCCCCCACGGGGAGCAAGAACCTTCTCGAGGAGCTGAAGGTCGCCCGCTGGTGCGTCGAGAGCCAGGAGGCCGACTTCACCAGCGAGGAGCTCGTGCGCGCGGCGACCGCGGACGCGGCCGCGGCGGCGTCGTGGCACGAGGGCCTCGGCCGGCTGCGCGAGGGGATGTTCGCCGACCTCCTCGTCGTCCGCGGCACCGACGGCGATCCGTGGGACCACCTGATCGACGCGACCGAGGCCGACGTGGACCTGGTCGTCGTCCACGGGAAGGCGCGCTACGGCTCCCTCGATCACATGGAGGCGTTGCACGGGAACCCGTCCATCCCCATCGAGGAGTGTTCCGTGGGCGGCGAGACCAAGGGGTTCGACCTCTACGCGCCGTCCTCGCCGCTCAACGACGTGTCGTACGCGCGCGCGGTCGAGGTCCTCGAAGAGGGGATGGCGGACCTCCCGGCGTTGCTCGAGGAGTCGCAGACCGGCACCAACGAGCTCCTGTCGCTCGGGTTCGACGCCCCGGACTTCACGGTGCTGCTCGACAACGAGTACGAGCCCGACCCGTCCGAGGTCGCCGGCGACGCGGCGCTGCTCGCGGACGTGGAGATGCCGCAGTCGGTCCCGCTGGACCCGCCCGAAGTGGGGGTCGGGGACTACTGGGACCTCGTCGACGCCCAGCCGAACATCGACGACGCGCTGAAGACGTACCTGAGGGACGCTTATGGCGGGTGAGCCGATCGAGGTCGAGGTCTTCTACGACGACGGGGAGGAGCTCGACAAGGCGAAGGACGCGCTTACGTCCGTGCGGCCGGACGTAAGGGTCTACCGCGGCGTCGTCGAAGGATGGGCCGACGCGGGAGCGCTCGAAGCCCTGCTCGACGCCGGCCTGCTCGTGAACCCGCTGAAGCCCCCGGGGGCAGCCGAGCCCGCGGCGATCGCCTCGGAGCTGGCCGAAGCACCCGAGCCCCCGGCCGCAGACGACGAGGCACTGCGCGAGCTGCGGCGGCAGTCGCGCTACGTCGCGCGGACCGACGAGGGGCTGACGTTGCTCGAGGAAGCGGTTCCGGAGCAGGAGCTGGACCTCACGATCCACGATCCCGGCGGGGCACGCGTGCTGCAACCCGCGCCCGAGGACGCTCCCGGCGAGGCCGTGTACCACATCCGCCTGCGCGGGCTGATGACCCAGGAGCAAGGAGCGCTGTTCGAGCAGATGGGCATAAGCCTCGCGGCCTACGAGCCCCCGACCTCCTACCGGACGTTCCTCACGAGCGACCAGTACGCGCAGGTGCTCGCGCTCGACTTCGTGGAAGCCGTGGAGCGGTCGACGCTCGAGGACACCGTCACGCCCGAGGTCCTGGAGACCGTCGCGGGAGCGGACGCGGCCGCCGAGGGCCCTTCCCTCCTCGGCGACGACGGCGCGGCCCCCGAACGCGCCACCTACGACTGCGTGCTCCACCGCATCGCCGACCGCGAGGAGACCGTCGCGTTGATCGGGTCGCTCGAGGGCGTCGAGATCGTCGACTCCGCGTACCTCTACATCCGCTTCAGAGCGCCGAAGGACATGCGGATACTCGCGGCCGTCTCGAAGCTCCCGCAGGTCCGCCGCGTCGGGCTGTTCACGCCCCCGCTGCTGATGGTCGACCACGCGCGCGTGATGGTCGGCGCGGAGGCCATCCCGCCAGCTCCCGGAGGTCTCACCGGCGCCGGCGAGAAGGTGGCGATCTTCGACAGCGGCGTCGACCGGACGCACCCCGACCTCACCGACAGGATCGAGTCCGTCGAGGCGATACCGGAGGCGACCGAGGACGACAAGGACGGGCACGGCACGCACGTCGCGGGGATCGTCGCGGGGACGGGTGCTGCCTCGAACGACAAGGTCCGCGGGGTCGCGCCGGGCGCGAAGCTGAACGTCGTCGGAGTCGTGCGCATGGAAGGCCGCCAGGCGACCGTCCTCACGCCCGTGCACTGGCCGACGACCTTGCAGCGCGCGGTGGACAAGGGCGCCAAGATCGTCAACCTCAGCCTCGGCAACCAGGTGCAGGCCTGGTACGACTTCGAGAGCATGTCGATGGACCAGTTCGTCTACGACAACCCCGACGTGCTGGTGGTCGTGGCCGCGGGCAACGACGGGACCGCCCCGAAGGGGCACGCCATGATCAAGACCGTCCGTTCGCCGGCCAGCGCGAAGAACGTCCTGACCGTGGGCGCGAGCAGCAGCAACCGCGTGCTGGATCCCCCGGTGACGTGGCGCGAGCGGTCGCAGGGGAAGTTCAGCGCGGCGCCGAGCAGCGACGTGCTCGTGTGCGGAGGGCCCGACGCCCCCGCACCCTCGAGCAGCCGCGGCCCGACGGAGTTCGACAGCGTGAAGCCCGACCTCCTCGCGCCGGGCACGCAGATCCTCGCGACGTGGGCCGCCGGCGCGATCAGGTCACCGTGGAGCCCGGCCTTTACCGAATACGGCGGCAAGTACGCGTACCTGGGCGGGACGAGCATGGCGACTCCGGTGGTGGCCGGCGCGGCCGCGCTGCTGCGCGAGTACCTGCGCACGCAGTGCGACAACCCGGCCCCCTCCGCGGCGCTGATGAAGGCGCTCCTGGTCGCGGCCGCTCGCAAGATCGAGCCGCGCGCCATGCCGGACTACGTCGAGGCGGTGGGCTTCCCGGACTTCGACCAGGGATTCGGGCGCCTCGACCTGGCGACGATCCTGCCGGGCGCGACCGGCGCCTCGCCGCGCCGCCGTCTGCTCTGCGTCGACTGGCCGAAGGACTCCGACGAGGCGCTCACGAGCCGGCCGCAGGACCTCCCCGGTCGCGACCTCAAGCGCAAGCGGGTCTACCGGGTCGTCGTCCCCGACGGCGCGACCGAGCCGCTCCAGGTCGTCCTCACGTGGATCGACTGGCCGAGCGCGCACGTGCAGAACAACCTCCACCTGGAGGTGACGGGCCAAACCGTGAACCTTCCCGGCAATCCCGACCACCATTGGGGACGGCAGGAGGAGAAGATGCTCAAGGACCTCGTCGCCGACAAGACGTTCGGGGTCATCGACAAGAACAACAACGTCGAGAAGATCACGATCGAGGCGCCGCAACCGGGCGAGTACGACGTCACCGTCCTCGCGCAGAACACGCCCTTCGCGCCGCAGGGATACGCGCTGTGCGTCGCCGGAGAGATCGACGGCGACCTGCAGGCCGTCGAATGAGGGTCCTCGCCCACCGCGGCAACCGCCTGCACGCCCCCGAGAACACCAACATGGCGTTGATCTCCGCCTACACCGCCGGCGCGGACGTGATCGAGTTCGACGTCCAGATGACGCGGGACGGCGAGCTCGTGGTGTCGCACGACCCCACGACCGAGCGCCTGACGGGCGACCCGAGACCGATCATCGAGACGGACCTCGCGGACCTGCGGAAGCTCAATGTCGGCAAGACCTTCAAGCCGCGCGGCGCCGTCGAGTTCTCCTACCGGCCGCCGGGGCGGCGGCGTGACGAGATCGAACGGCTCGGCCCCCTGCTGGACCTGCTCCCCGCGGACGCGGAGAAGCTCGTCGAGCTCAAGGCCGACTCGTCGCTGACCACCGGGAGGCGCGACGACTTCGTGCGTCCCTTCGTAGACGAGCTGGCGCGCCGGCGGCTCCTCGACACGACCGTCGTCTACTCGAAGGACCCGGACAACCTCCTCCTCGTGCGACAGCTCGCGCCGGAGGTGCGAATCGCCGCGTTCGACTGGGAGCGGGACGACGCGGCGCAGCGCGACCTGATGGTCGGCCTCGGCGCCGACGGGCTCGTGGTCGAGGTCGGGAGCCTGCTCGACGGCGGCGGGGGCCTGACCGACCACGCCCGCGAGATGGAGCGGCTGTTCGAGGAGCGCTCGCTGCGCGTCGGCGCGATCGTCTACGTCCGGCGTCCCCGCGACCGCGGGACCGTTCAGGGCAAGGGCGACGTCTTCACGCGCGAGGAGTTCGAGACGCTGCGCCATCTCCCGTTCGTGTGGTCGCTGGCGACCGACTCGATGCTCGACGTCGAGGAGTTCGTGCGCGACTACGAGGTCGTGGTCGACGAGGCGTTCGCCGGGAAGGAAGAGGACCGCGACCGCTTCGCGTTCGGCTACGCGAAGGCGAACCGCTTCTGCCACGTCTTCCAGGACGACGGCGTCCACGTGAAGATCGCCGAGTACGAGGACCACCGGCCCGAGCCGGCCGACGACGTCGAGCGCCGCTTCCAGGAGCTCGAGGAGGACCTCTGGTACGCGCAGAAGACGTGGCCGTTCTACTCGGGCGGGGGCCTCGGGCTACTCCAGGGGATCGAGGGGGACTTCCGCGCCGAGGTCGACTACACGACGACGCGCGTCGGCCAGGCGACGACGCTCGAGATGGCGATCGTCAACCCGAACCCGAGCGCGCATCAGCCGCCGTGGAAGGAGGACGGGGCGCCCCGGCTCCCGACGAGCATCCGGATGAAGAGCATCTTCTTCGACCCGCACGGCGCGCCGCCGTTCGTCGGGAGCGAGCACGACGAGGACGACGGGTACCGCATCAACTCGAACCTCGGCACGGACTACGACAACAACCAGTGGGGCCGCCCGGTCGGCAACGGCAAGGCGCTCTCGGGACGCCTGCGCCTGGAGCGCCGCGGCTCGTACTTCGCCGCGTACTACCGCAACGACGCGATCGACCCGGGGGCGGTGCCGGAGGAGGCGACGACCGGGCTGGCGACGGACTGGGTGTGCTGCGGCGTGGTGCGAAACGACTCGATGAACCCGCAGGTGTTCCTGCGCTGCGTGGGCAAACGCTGGCGCCAGGAGCGCGAGGACGACCCGCACGAATACCACCCGATAGTCCCGGTGGAGTTCGTGTTCAAGAACCTGAAGGTGACGCGCTTCTTCGATTGAAAGTTCAGCGGCGGGGCGGTGGCGACAATGGGTGAACGCAGGGGCTCGGGCAGGGGCATCCTCGCCCGCGCGCTGGCGCTGGCGACGGCGGGGATCGCCGTAGTGGCGCTGCTGGCGCCGGGGCGGGCCTGGGGACAGGTGGTCCCGGCGAGCCAGACGGTGGTCGCGGGCGATACGGCGGCGACTACCGTCACCGGCATCGCATGTCCGTGGCCGGTCTTGCCCGCGTTCGTCGGGTACAACCGCGACCCGGAATGCGCGGCCGGCGTTCCGTCGTACGAGCTCACCTTCTTCGTGGTGGCGGAGGCGCCGGCCGGCTACACGTCGTCCATCCCGATCCACGATTGCGGCGTAAGTCAGCCGCCGGATTGCTCGGCGACGGGTCATACGTTCGCCTTGATGGTCGCGGCGGCCGCCACGCCGTCGCCGGTGCCCGCATCGCCCAGCGTCCCGGGAGGGCCGGTTCCTTTCCCCCACGTCCCCGTCGACCTCGATCCGAAGACCGAGGAACAGCAGATTCTCAACGGATGGCTCGAGAGCCTGCGCAGCGCGATCGTCAAGCAGGAGCTGACTGTGAGCGCGATAGACGAGCTCCCGGAACTGCGCGAAGGAGAGTCGGACGTGATGACGTTCGAGCTTCCCGACACGTTGTTGAAGCGCGTCGCCGACAACGCGCTCGGAGAGCGCGAGGACGAGGTCCAGACGACGATCACCGCGACGTTGAGGGGCACGGGCTTCGACGACACGCCCCTCGTGGAGGAGACCCAACGCGTGGAGGCCGACGCAGGCGCGCGATGGGAGTGGTCGGTGCAGCCGGTGGGGTCCGGATCCGCCCACATCACGTTGAGCCTCGCCGTGACGTCGACGCTCGACTCGACGGTGTGGCCCGAACCGTTCCCCCCAGCGAGCCGGACGCTGCCGGTCCAGGCAAACTGGTCTCACAAGGTCGGCAGCTTCTTGGCCGAGTCGTGGCAGTGGCTGCTCGGGTTGATCGTCCCGACCGCTGCCGCGTTCGTCACCGGGCGCAAGACCGACCCGGCCAGACGCCGTGAGCGAGAGCGCGAGTCGGCCGGCGGCACCCCTGCTGCAACCACCTGACGGGCTCGCGGCCGGGGGTGCGAGACTCGGACCAGGACGAGAAGAGGGGGGCCCACCATGCGCCGCGTCGTCGTCTTCATGGCGTTGTGTCTGGCCGCCGGAACGGCGGCTGCGGCCGCGGGCGTCGAGCAGGACCGGCAGACCACGCGCGTCGAGCGCGTCGAGTTCGGCGAGGTGCCGTCGGTGCCCGCGCGGGCCGCGGGCTTCATGTGGGTCCTCGACCGCCGCGGCAACACGATCGCCAAGATCGATCCCGCCACCAACGAGGCCGTCGCCGAGATCGACCTGACGGGGCTGGTGGGCCCGCGCCAGACGGCGTGGGACCTCGAGGCCGTGCGCGGCTCGCTGTGGATCACGGTGCCGGGCCGGGGGCGCCTGATAGAGCTCGATCCCGCCAGCGGCGACGTGACCTCGGAGGTGCGAGTGCGCGGCTTCGTCTCCGACGTCTATGCCGCACACGGTTCGCTGTGGTTCGGCCGCTCGACGCAACGGCGCACGGTCCTCGCGCGCCTCAACCCCAAGACCGGCAAGCGCACCGCCGCCTTCCGCCTCGGTGGCTCCAACGCGAACGTCACCGACGTCGTCCGTTACGGCGCGTCGGTGTGGGTCGTCCGCTCCAACGCGCGCCACGTCCGCGGCAAGGGCCGGAACCCGACC
>JALZEG010000034.1 GCA_030862185.1 Actinomycetota bacterium | reverse complement strand
CGTACTTCGGCGGGGTCGACCACTGGGGGCTGGTGCTCGACCCGCGCGTTCGAGCGCGGGTCTTCGAGTTCGTGATGCGCTGAACGCGAACGAGCGGCGGCCCCCCGGCAGGAGACCGCCGCTCGATCGTGCGTTTTGCTAAGTGTTCCGAACTGTGACGGTGCCGAACATGCCGTCGTGGATTGCGCAGAGGTACTGCATCGGCTGCTTGCCCGTCACCTTGTTCATCCTGACCGTGAACGGGTCCTTGTAGTGGAGCGGGGGAGAGAGGTGCTGGAGGTCGGCCCCGCGGAGGCCCGAGTGCTCCACGTCGTTGTTACCCGTCCAGGTGCCGTTTCCCGCACCCGTGGCGAAGGGGCCGAACTCGAACTCGAGCGTCGTACCTTCGGGGCACGTCGGCTCTTCTTCCTGCGAAGGTGGAGGCGGTGCGGCGGTGTCGGCGGCCGTCGGCGAGTCGCACTCGAACGACCCGAAGAACTCGAACGGCTCCTCGAAGATCCGCGGGAAGGGCATCGAGACGGTGTGCACCTGGTTGAGGTCCTGCGAGAAGTGCCACCGCACGCGCTGACCCTTCTTCACCTTGAGCTTGCGCGGGTAGAACTGGTTCAGCGAGGCGTGGTCGTTGTCGACACCGGCCCACGCGTCCCAGACCCTCGTCCCGTCCGCCGCGACGTGGCTCGTCCTCTTCTTCTTCATCTTGGCGTGCATCGCGTCGGCCCACTCCTGGTCCGCCGCGAGCTGCGCGGCGCGCGCCGTGTCGATCTGGCCCTGCGTGGTGGCGGGCTCGTTGTTCTGGACGACCTGGATCTTCATGCGCTCGCGCGGGAAGACGAGGTTCACGACCCAGATGCGGGTGCCGGGCGGTGCGTCGATCGTCGTCGTGAACGTCAGCGACTCCGGCGGCTCCTGCCCGTCGGGAGGAGGTGGCTGGCCGAAGACCGTGCCGGAGTAGACGAAGGAGTTGCCGTTGTACTCGCACGCAGGCTCGGCCGTGTTCCCGCACGCCTGGTCGGACGGCCGGTCGATCCGGATGAAGTTGTCGATCAGCTCACCGGGCTCGTCGTCCTCGACGAGGGGCGAGTACTGCCCGTTCGGCGAGTACCAGTTCTCGTCGAGCCAGTCCTGCGCGCTCTCGTCCTCCGGGAGCAGGCCGGCGCTGTGGCCGTTGCGTAGGTCGAAGGTGACGGTGTCGCCGCGGTGGACGCGGACCGTGTAGGGCGACAGGAACCGCAGCGACTCGCCGGGGACCCCGTTCAGGCGCTGCGAGACCTGGACCGTCAGGCTCCCGCCGTGGTTGGCGAGGGCCGTGCCGCCGGGCACCGCAGCAGTGGCTGCGATCAAGGCGGCGGCAAGCAACAGGGACGCGCGCTTACGCAAGAGATGCTCCCTTCGAAGGTCAACTGGTCCGGGGGATTGTCGCATCCCCGATCGTGGCCGTCGCCGTATTCTGCGAAATGTCCGGAATGCCCGCAGGACCCGACGCCGCCTACGGCGAAGCGCTCCAGGTGTGGAGGGGTGGAAGGCGGGCTTCGCCTGCCTTGCGGTGACGTCGGCGCTGTTGTGCGGGGCGACCCCGGTGACCGCGCGTCCCGTGACGCTTGCCGCGTCGCCGGCCCCCGCGGTGCGCGGCCTCTCCGACATCGTCACCAGGCTCTACCTCGGCCACGATCCGCAGCGCGACTCGCATGCGCTACTGCGGCTGCAGGTCGAACGTTCGCTGCGCGATCCGAGGTCGGTGGGCACGGCCTGGGTCGCACGTGAGCTCGATTCCGAGGAGCAGTCGTCGGACGGCTCGTTCAAGACGGTGGTCCCGGCGGCCGTACCGGACCTCGACGGCGACGGGGGAGCGGACTTCCTGAGGATCGAGTACGACCTGCGGCCCGCGCGCTTCCTGTTCGAGGGTACGGTCTCCGTGGACGCCTACCGCGGCACCGACGCCCGGGCGATGTGGACGTCGAAGCTGCGCGTCGAAGGATCCTTCCCGCTGCTCTACACGACGCGGGACGGGGACGGGCGCGGACACGGGCTGATCGTCGAGCAGATCGGCGTGGCGGACCTCGGGGACGCCTACGCACCTCGCCTCGGGCTTGCCGCGCTGAACGGCGCCGGTGACCTGTTGTGGGAGCGTTCGTTCGAGCCCGAGCGGGTCGGCTCGTCGTCGGTCCGCGTCGAGCGGATCCCGCTGGAGGTTCGCTTCGCGGACGTCGCGAAGGGCCCTGCGAACGACGCGCTCGTCGGGCTCGCCACGCTCACCGGGCCCAACTTCGGGCTGGTCCACGCCCTCGTCGCCGAGACGAGTGCGGCGATCGTCGAGGGGCGCAAGGGGGAGGTTATCGAGCCCCCGGGAACCGAGCTCAACTGGTCGTTGAGCCCCCGTCCCGGTGATCTCGAGTACGGCGGGGACTGGATCCCGGAGCCGCTGCCGGGGCCGGACGTGTCCGGTGACGGCGTGGCCGACTACTTCTTCGCGTTCTCGCAGCCGCGGCACGAAGGCCGTCTGTCGATGAGATCCTCCGCCGACGGAACCGAGCTCTGGGAGGTCGACGGCGTCCCGATCGGTCTGTTCACCAACGCGCTGACCGAGTGGGACCTCGACGGCGACGACGTGAAGGACCTCCTCCTGACGACGTTCCACTTCCCGCCGGTCGCGGACGAATCGCTGCCGAGCGGCGACCTGTTGCGCGCGATCTCGGGGAGTGACGGCTCGACGTTGTGGACCGGTACGGGCCGGTTCGCGAGCGTCCCCGGCGACGTCGACCGCGACGGGAGCCCGGACGTCGCCACCGTGTCGACGTTCTTCGCCGGCGAGGACAGGGTCGCCGGGATCGAGTACGCCGCGTTCGGCGGCTCCGACGGCAAGCCGCTCTACGCAACCACGTACACGCTTCCCTACGAGCCCGCGGCGAGCGCTTTCTTGTTGTCGATCTTCGGCTCGGCCGGCGACCTAGACGCGGACCGCGTCGGCGACTTCCACTTCAACCACACGCTGGCCCAGCCGAAGCACGCCACACAGCGTGCGAGCGCGATGGTCTCCGGGCGGAACGGGAAGAAGCTGTTCGACGGCCTTCCCTGGATCGCGCTGGGCGAGTCCTTCGACGGCCGGGGGACCGACGTGTTCAAGGCGGCGCCGGCGAAACGCGGCCGGCGGATCGTGTTCACCCTCGCCGACGGCCGGAGCCGCGGAGTCCTGTGGTCGGCCGTCTACGAGGTCCCCGGCAAGCTGTACGGAACCGGAGAGGTCGGCCCGTTTGCACCGTGGTTGTCCGACGGCGACCGGTTCACCCGCGACGGCTGTCCCGACGTCTGGATCGTTCTGCCGGGCGACGACGGGATGTTCGTCGCGGTTCTCGACGGGCGGGACGGGTCGCTCGTGTGGAGCCGCCGCGTCTCCGGCAAGGGCGGCGACTCCTTCGGCTCCGCCCTGTCGGTGGGAGAGCCCGCCCGCTGCTGACCTTGGCTCGGCGCAACCCCCTTGACGGCGCTCGGCCGCGCCACTAGACCGGGAGTTGCTGCGGCAACCCTCGCCTACTTCGAGGGTCTCGCGAAGGAGGGCCGCATCCACGGCCACCGCGAGTACTTCTGCCTCACCGGCAACTCGTCGCAACGCGCGGGCTTCATGATCGTCGACGGCGAGCTCGAGGAGCTCCAGCGGATCCAGCTCGACGACGAGAACCTGAGGCTGATGGCGGAGGCGTCGTCGATCGTCGAGAGCTTCGAGGTCACGCTCTGCGCCGGAGGAAGCGACCAGGCGCTCGGCGAGAACGTGACGCGCTTCACCGAGACCATGTCGGCGATGGGTTACATGTAGGCGCAGGATGTCCGCGGCGGGGGCCGCGGCCTACCGTGTGAACGTGAAGGTGACGGTCCCCGACGTCGGCGCGCTCACGCCCTCGCAAGCCGGTCCGGCGTAGATGTGCACGTGGACGCTCTTGCGCGACACGAGGCGCAGCGGTGCCTCGGTCTGGCCGCAGATCTCGCCGAGGTCCGCACCGCCCTGGTGGACGACGCCGGCGACGGGCCGGCCGGACTCGTCGGCGATCTCGATCGAGACTTTCCTCTCTCCTGCGAGCGGGCGGCTCTCGGGTACGCCGGCGACCTCGATCCACACGACGTCCATCACGTGGACGCCGGAGCCGCTGTCGTAGGCGATCATCTCGCGGCGTTCGCTCTCGGCTCCGCCGGCGGGAGCGAGGGCCGCGACGATCAGAGCCGACGCAAGGATCGCGATCTTCCGAAGACGGTTCACGACGTCCTCCTCCTGTAGCCGGTTCTCTACTTCCGACTACGCCGCGCTCGCACCGGGGGTAACGGGGGCCGCGCCGAGGTGGCGCAAACGTGTCGCAACGGGTGTCAGGCGCCCGTAGCAGGGGGCGCTTCGCCGAAGGAGAACGCTTCCACCGATGAACACCCACTCGCGCGTGGCGCCGCGTGCCCTCGCGGCCGCGTTCGTCGCCGCGCTCCTGTCCCTAGCGGTCGCGGGAGGCGCCGCGGGCGCGCCGGCCAAGCGGGTGCTCCCCGACCTCGTGCCGCAGTCGCCGAAGGAGGTCGTCGGACCCACCACTACTTACTCGCAGGGCCTCGGCGTCGACGCTCCGGTGATCGTCGAGGGCTGCTATCCCGAAGAACGCGTCCGCAAGGGGGCCGAAAGGTGCCTGCGGTTCGACACGATCGTCGGGAACGTCGGCGAGGGCGCGTTCGAGCTCGCGTACTCGGTGCGCAAGGGTGACGGCGTCTCTGCGATCCAGCGGGTCTTCCGCAGCGACGGGTCGTACGCCGACCGCTTCGCGGTCCGCTCCGAGCTCCACCCGACGCACATGCACTTCCACGTCCAGGACTTCTACGTCGCGCGGCTCTGGAAGGCGGGGCCGAACGGCGAGCGCCTGGGCGACGCGCCCGTCGCACGCGGCGACAAGAACGGGTTCTGCCCCCAGGACAGCGAGCCGGTGGGAGATCGCCCCGACGACGGGTCGCGGCACTACAGCTGCTTCATGCCCGACGAGCCGGACCAGCGCGGCTTCCAGGTCGTAGGGATCTCCGCGGGCTGGCAGGACGTCTACGGCGCGTCGCTGCCCGACCAGTTCGTCGAGATCTCGGGGGTGCCGGACGGGCACTACGTCCTGGAGATCGAGCTCGACCCGCACGACGTCTTCGTGGAGTCCGACGACGCGAACAACACGCTCTGCCTGGTCGTCGCCCTCGAGGGCTTCGAGGCTTCGATCGTGACGCCGCAGGTCGCCTGCTGACGCCGAAAGATCGTCGAGAGTCGCATGAGTCGCGCTATGCGCGACGGAAGCGGAACTCGACGAATACTCTCGCCCCGATGCATGCTCAGCCCCTGCCCGTTCGGCCCATCACGATGCCGACGCCTTATGCCGTCGGGCCCGTCAACGCCTACCTGATCGAGGCCGAGCCCCTCACGCTCGTCGACGCCGGCATCAACACTCCCGACGCGCAGAACGCCCTCGTGCTCGCGCTCGCCGGCGCGGGCTACTTCGTCGAGTCCGTCGACCGCATCCTCATCACGCACGCGCACCCCGACCACTACGGGCTCGTTCCGTACCTGCAGGAGGTCTCCGGCGCCACCGTCTACTTCCCCGAGCGTGAGATCGCGCGCGTGCGCGACAAGCAGATGCTGTTCGAGGTCGGCCGGCTGCTCGTCGAGGCCGGCATGCCGCTGGAGCTCCTCTTCAAGATGGACCAGCAGCGCAAGAAGGATCCCCGCGCGCGGTTCCCACACGAAGAGGTCGTCCCGGTGCTGGACGGCGACACGTTCGGCTTCACGACGGACGGCGCGGCGTTCGAGCTGCGCGCCCTCCTCATGCCCGGCCACACCGGGGGCCACGTCGTCTACTTCGAGCCCGAGACGCGGACGATGTTCGCGGGCGACCAGCTCCTTCCCGACGTGTCGCCGAACCCCCTGCTCGAGCCATCGCTCGACGAGCCGGGGCAGCGGCGCCGTTCGCTCGAGGAGTACCTCGCGTCGCTCGAACGGATGGCGGCGATGGAGATCGCGCTCGCGTACCCGGGCCACGGTGAGCTCGTGACGCAGCCCCGGCACCTGATCGAGTCGACGATCGAGCACCACCTCGAGCGCAAGGCCGCGGTCGCGCAGCGGCTCGGCCCCCAGGGGAAGACCCCGTACGAGATCGCGCAGGAGGTCTATCCGCACGTGACCGGGTATGACACGTTCCTCGCGGTGTCGGAGATCGTGGCGCACCTCGACCTCGTCGTGCACGACGGTGATGCCGTCGTGGAGCAGCGCGACGGCGTCACCTACTATCTGAGCGCCCCGTGAGAGCGGGTATGTTAGGTGCTTGCAATAGCAAGCACCTGTGGCCGCTACCGGCCAACGACCACGTCACAGCCCTAGGAGGTCCCGTTGGAGATAGTGGTGTGCGTAAAACACATCCCCGACCCGAACATCCCGCCCGAGATGGACGGCCACCGGCTCAAGCGTGAGGGCGTCCAGGGCGTCCTCGACCCGGGCGACGAGTTCGGCGTCGAGGCGGGCCTGCAGATCAAGGAGCAGCTCGGCGGCAACGTGACCCTCGTGTCGATGGGGCCCGCCGCGGCGATGGACGCGATCAAGCGCGGCCTCTCGATGGGCGCCGACAAGGGCGTGCTCGTGAGCGACGACGCGCTCGAGGGCTCCGACGCGCTAGTGACGGCGCGGGCCCTCGCGGCGGCGATCGGCCGCAGCGAGTACGACCTCGTCATCGCGGGGGTCGAGTCGACCGACGGCTACACCGGCACGATGCCGTCGACGCTCGCCGAGTTCCTCGGCATTGCGCAGGTCACGTTCGCGAAGACGATCGAGTGCTCCGACGGCTCGGTGAAGGTCGACCGCCAGACGGCAGACGGCTACCACGTCGTGGAGTGCGGGCTCCCGGCGCTGATCACCGTCACCGCCGGCGTGAACGAGCCCCGCTACGCGTCGTTCAAGGGGATCATGGCGGCGAAGAAGAAGCCGGTCGAGACGCTGTCGCTCGCGGATCTCGGGCTGTCGGGCGACGACGTCGCGATCAAGCAGGGCATCGTCGAGCTCGCCGCTGCCGAGGAGCGCAAGGCGGGCGAGGTCGTCCAGGACGACGGCTCGGGCGCGGCCCGCATCGCGGACTTCCTGCAGGAAGCGAAGGTGATCTAGGCATGGCGAAGATCTGGGTCTACGCAGAGGTGACACCCGAGGGGACCGTCGACACCGCGGCGCTCGAGCTGCTGACGAAGGCGCGCGAGCTGGGCGACGCGGAGGCCGTCGCTCTGGGCCCCGGCGCGACCGACGCGGTCGACACGCTCGGCGAGTACGGCGCGACGACCGTCTACGCGAGCGACGACGACGTCTACGCGGACTACGTCGCGCAGCCCGCGGCGAAGGCTCTGCACGAGCTGATCCAGGAGCACGAGCCGGACCTGGTGCTGTTCGCGACCAACTACGACTCCCGCGACATCGCCGGCCGCCTGTCGGCGAAGACCGGCTCGACGCTGATGAGCAACGTCACCGGTCTCCACTCCGTCGACAAGGCGCAGACGGCGATATTCGGCGGCTCGACGCTCGTCGACGTCGAGCTCGAGGGCACGCCCAAGCTCGTGCTAGTCCGGCCGAAGTCGTTCGTCGCGGAGCCGTCCGGTGGCTCCGCCGAGCTCGTCGAGGTCGACGTCGACGTCGACGACGACCTGAAGAAGGCGCAGCGCGTCGAGCGTCACGAGGAGGAGGCCAGCGGGCCGAAGCTCGAGGACGCGCCGGTCGTGATCTCGGGCGGACGCGGTCTCGGCGAGGCCGGGAACTTCAAGCTCCTCGACGAGCTCGCGGGGCAGATCGGCAACGCGGCCGTCGGAGCGACGCGCGCCGTGGTCGACGCCGGCTGGGTGCCGTACGCGTACCAGATCGGCCAGACCGGCAAGACCGTGAAGCCGGGCGTCTACATCGCGGTGGGTATCAGCGGCGCGACCCAGCACATCGTTGGTATGAAGGGCGCCAAGAGGATCATCGCGATCAACAAGGACGAGGAGGCGCCGATCTTCCAGATCGCCGACCTCGGCGTCGTCGGGGACGCGCTGAAGATCCTCCCGCAGGTCATCGAAGAGGTGAGGTCCCGCAAGGGGTAGGCGTGTCGCTGGGTGACCGGATCAGGGCGTTCTTCTCGAAGAAGAACAACCCGGGGCTGAGGCCGCTCGAGACCTTCGCGCAGGAGCGCAAGGGCGTCGAGGGCTACATCGAGCCGCGCACCGCCACGAGCCCCACGACGCTCCTGCTCGTCGACCGCGACGGCGACCATCTGCGCGCGCCGGTACGAGAGCCCGAGGACGCCGTAGCGTTCTGCGAGGGCCGGGGGATCCCGGTCTACGACGCGCAGGTGATCGGCTACCCGAAGCGGATGAAGGACTTCGAGAAGCGCCGGCGAACGGTCGACGCGGCGACGCTGGACGCGGAGATAGCCGAGCTGGAGAAGCGCCTGTCCGAAGAGGGCCCGGAAGAGGGCCGCTGAGTCACACCCGGATGGGAACTATCTGAACCTCTGGGCGAGCCTCGGCGAGTACGCCGATGTCGCCGACGTCTGACGTCAGGATCGCGCCGCCCCCGGCGACACTGGCTACGGCGACGACGAGCGCGTCGATCGTGTGCTGCACTCCAGTCATCCGCGACGCGTTCTTGAGCCGCGCCGCCTCTCGCGCCTCGCGCTCTCCGATGTCGGCGACCGCCAGACCCGAGAGGATCCGATTCGTGCGAGCGTCGGCTGCGTCGCCGCGGAGCGACTCGGCGATGACGACGGACGGGACGACCACGCGGGCGACTGCCTCACGCGACATCTCGAGCGCGGCGATTGCGTCGGCGGACCGTTCGGTCAGCGCGGAAAGCCCGCCGCTGTCGAGCACGAGCAATCGCCAGCGCGCGCGTGGCGGCTTTACCTTCGTCCTTGTTCCCACTGATCGAGCACGCGCTGATATGCCTCCGGTGGTGGCTCACCAGCCTCCGCGATCAGCTCGTCCACGAGCGCGGCGAGTCGCTCCTGCTCGACGGCCCGCGAGAGGAGGCGGTTGACGACCGCGGAGAGCGCGGTACCTGCGGCCAGCGTGCGCAACTCCTCTACCAGCGAGGTGTCAAGCGTCAGCGAGACCTTCTCCTTTGCGCCGACGGACCGGCCCGCGCCTCGATCTGAAGCCACGTTCCTCGAGCGGCCCGATTGTTCGGTACGTGCCTTGGCCATGCGCCTATCCTACCATGAGTAGGATCGACTCCGATGGCCGTACCCCGGCCGTATCCTGGGCATATGCATTACCTCGACCATGCCGCGACCACTCCCGTCCTGCCCGAGGTGGCGGACGAGATGCTGCGCGTCACGACCTCCGAGTTCGGCAACCCGTCCTCGGTCCACGCCGTCGGCCGGCGGGCCAGGACGATCGTCGAGGACGCCCGCGACCGTGTCGCTGCCGCCGTCGGCGCTTCGCCCTCCGAGATCGTCTTCACCGGCGGCGGCACCGAGGCGGACAACCTCGCGATCAAGGGAGCCGCGCACAAGCGGCGGGGGGACGGGAACCACGTGGTCGTCACCGCGTTCGAGCACCACGCGGTGCTGGACGCGGCCGCCGCGCTGACGCGGGAGGGCTTCGAGGTCACGAGGGTCGCGGTCGAGTCCGACGGCTTGGTGGACCCGGGGCGGGTTGCGGAGGCCGTGCGCCCTTCGACCGTCCTCGTCTCGATCATGACGGTCAACAACGAGATCGGCACCGTCCAGCACGTCGCCGGGATCGCCGAGGCCGTCAAGGCCGTGAACCCGCGGACGCTCGTCCACACCGACGCGGTCCAGGCCCTCGGCAACGTCCCGGTCGACCTCCACGCCTGGGGAGTCGACCTCGCCGCGTTCGCCGCGCACAAGACGGGCGGTCCCAAGGGCGTCGGCGCGCTGTTCGTGCGCTCTCCCGTCGCGCTCGAGCCCGTGCTGCACGGAGGCGGACAGGAGCGAGGCCTCCGGTCGGGGACCCTCAACGTCGCGGGCATCGCCGGGTTCGGCGTCGCCGCGGAGATCGCCGCGAAGGAGGTCTACGAGAAGTCCGACCGGCTGCTCCCGCTGCGCGACCGGCTTCTCGACGGGATCCGCGAGATCGTCCCGGACGTGGTCGTGAACGGCCGGCTCGAGCACCGCGTCGCCGGGAACCTCAACGTCTGCATCCCCGGGACCGACGGCGAGACGATGCTGCTGCTGCTCGACCAGGCCGGCATCGCGTGCTCGTCGGGATCGGCGTGTGCCTCCGGTGCTCTCGACCCCTCGCACGTCCTCCTGGCGCTGGGCATCGCCAAGAAGCTCGCGAAGGGCAGCCTGCGCTTCTCGCTCGGGCGCGCGTCGACCGGAGACGACGTCGACGCGGTCCTGGCGGCCCTTCCGGACGTCGTCGAGCGGGCGCGGAAGGTCGCGTGATGCCGCGGCGCAAGGCCGTCGTGGCGATGTCCGGCGGCGTCGACTCCTCGGTCGCGGCCGCGCTGCTCGTCGAGCAGGGCTACGACGTCACCGGAGTGATGCTCAAGCTGTGGAAGGGCGAGGCCGCCAACTCGGGTTCCGGGTGCTGCAACGTCGGAGCCGCCGAGGACGCGCGCCGCGTGGCCGACGCGCTGTCGATCCCGTTCTACGTCCTGAACTTCGCCGACCACTTCGAGGCGACGGTGCGGCGAGACTTCCACGAGCAGTACCGCGCGGGAAAGACGCCGAACCCCTGCGTGCGCTGCAACCACTGGGTGAAGTTCGACGCGCTGCTCGACAAGGCCGCGGCCCTCGGGGCGGACGTGCTGGCGACGGGGCACTATGCGCGCGTCGATCGTCGCGATGGCCGGTACCGGCTCCGGCGCGGCGTCGACTCGTCCAAGGACCAGTCCTACGTGCTGTGGATGCTGACCCAGCGCGAGCTCGCGCGCTGCCTCTTCCCGGTCGGCTCGCAGGAGAAGTCGGTGACCCGCGCGATCGCCGAGGAGCTCGGGCTTCGGACGGCGCGCAAGCCCGACTCGCAGGAGATCTGCTTCGTGCGCGACGGGGACTTCGACGCGTACGTGGGCGAGAGCATGCCGGGCGCGGCCCTGCCGGGGCCGATCCTCGACGGGAGCGGGGCCGTAGTCGGGACGCACCGCGGGATCGGGCGGTACACCGTCGGCCAGCGCAAGGGTCTGGGGATCGCGCTCGGCCGGCCTGTCTTCGTGACGTCGATCGACGCGGCCAGGAATGCGCTGACGGTCGGCGACAGGCGCGACCTGGCGACCGCGGAGCTGCGGCTGACGGAGACGAGCTTCGTCGACGCTCCGCCGCCCGACGGGACGCGCGTCCTGGTGCAGTACCGCGCCCACGGCGAGGCGTACCCGGCCGCCGTCGAGGGCAGGGCGGTGCGGTTCGACGAGCCGGTGGAGGCCGCGGCTCCCGGCCAGTCCGCCGCGCTCTACTCCGCCGAGGATCCCGGCGAGGTGATCGGCGGCGGCATCATCGAGTCGACCGTTCCGGCGACATTGGCCGAAGTTGTCTGAGCACGACGCGGCGATCCGCGCCGAGTTCGACCGCGCCGCGGCCGGGTTCGCAAAGCGCACGAAGGGCCGTTTCGACGACATGGACGCCGTCGCGTTCTCGCGGGTCGGTCCGGGCGAGACCGTTGTGGAAGTCGGCGCCGGGACGGGCAACTTCCTTTCGTTGTTCTCCGAGCTAGCCGGGCTGATGGTTGCAGTCGACGTGACGCCGGCGATGCTCGAGCAGGCGCGCGTCCGCCCCCGCCTCAACCTCGTCGCGGCCAACGGCAGGCGGCTGCCGCTGCGCTCCGGCTCGGTCGACCTCGTAGCCAGCGCGCAGGCCCTGCACCACGTCCACGATCCGGTGGCGGTCGTGAAGGAGATGCGGCGGGTCGCTCGGAGCGGGGGCCGCGTGCTGCTCGTCGACCAGGTCGCCACCGAGAGGTACGAGGAGGCGCTGATGATGACCGAGCTCGAGCTCGCGCGCGATCCCTCGCACGCGATGTCGCGGCCCCCGTCCGCCTACCGGATGATGGCGCGTGCCGCGGGGCTCGAGATCGTCGACGAGCGCGTGACCGAGTCCGAGCAACGGCTGTCGTCGTGGATGTGGCCCGGCGAGTTCTCGGAGGAGCGGATCGCAGCGGTGGCGCGGCTCATCGAGCGGATAGGCCGGGAGACCGGCATGGACTTCGAGCGCGACGGCGACGACTGGGTCTTCGTGCGCCGCCGTCTCATGCTGCTGGCGGAGCGGTGACCGTGGCGACGAAGAAGCAGGCCGCGGCGCGCATCGCGGAGCTGCGCGAGGCGATCGACCATCACTCCTACCGCTACCACGTGCTCGACGAGCCGGAGATAGCCGACGTCGAGTACGACGCGCTGGTGGGTGAGCTCATCGAGCTCGAAGAGCAGTTCCCCGACCTCGTCACGCCCGACTCGCCGACGCAGCGCGTGGGCGCGCCGCCTTCGGACCTCTTTGCCCCGGTCGACCACCGCACGCCGATGATGTCGCTCGACAACTGCTTCTCACTCGAGGAGCTGCAGGCGTGGGGCAGGCGCGTCGAGCGCGGGATCGGCACGGCGGACGGCTTCGTCGTCGAGCAGAAGATGGACGGCGTCGCGGTGAACCTCGTCTACGAGGACGGCGTGCTGGTGCGGGGGGCGACGCGCGGCGACGGCCGCACCGGCGAGGACATCACGGCGAACCTCAAGACGATCGCGGCGGTGCCGCTCCGGCTGCGCGGCGACGCTCCGAAGATCCTCGAGGTGCGCGGCGAGGTCTACATGACCATCGCGGAGTTCGAGAAGCTGAACGAACGGCTCGGCGACGAGATCGGGAAGGTCTTCGCCAACCCGCGCAACGCGGCCGCGGGGTCACTGCGCCAGAAGGATCCGAAGGTCACCGCGCAGCGCAAGCTGTCGCTGATCTGCCACGGGATCGGCTACGCGGAGGGGCGGCGGCTCCGCGCTCACTCCGAAGCGCTCGAGACATTGCGCGGGCTCGGCCTGCGGACGAACCCCAACAACCGGCGCGTGGAGGACCTCGATGAGGTCTACGAGTACTGCACGCACTGGCAGGAGCACCGCCACGACGTCGCCCACGAGATCGACGGCGTCGTCGTGAAGGTCGACTCGATCGACCAGCAGGAGGAGCTCGGCTTCACCGCGAAAGCACCCCGCTGGGCGATCGCGTACAAGTTCCCGCCGGAGGAGCGGACGACGTTGCTGCACAAGATCAGCGTCCACGTCGGCCGTACGGGCGTGGCGACTCCGTGGGCGCAGCTGGAGCCGGTCTTCGTCGGCGGCGTGACGATCTCCACGGCAACGCTCCACAACGAAGACGAGGTGAAGCGTAAGGACGTGCGTGAGAAGGACACCGTGATCGTCCGGCGTGCGGGCGACGTGATCCCGGAGGTCGTGGGGCCGGTCCTCTCTCTGCGCCCCAAGGGCTCGAAGCCGTGGGTGATGCCGAAGAAGTGCCCGTCGTGCAAGCAGCCGCTCGTCCGGCAGGAGGGCGAGGTGGCGACCCGGTGCGTGAACCTGGAATGCCCCTCGCAACTGATCGAGAGTCTCTTCCACTTCGCGTCGCGCGGCGCGATGGACATCGAGGGGCTCGGTTACAAGACGATCATCTGGTTGACCGAGCGAGGTCTGTTGAAGGACGTCGCCGACGTCTACACGCTGAAGCCCGGCGACTTCGAGGGCCACGAGGGCTGGGCGGAGATCTCGATCCGCAACCTGATGGACGCGATCGAGCGTTCGAAGAGCCGGCCGCTCGGCCACGTGCTGATAGCGCTCGGGATACCGCACGTCGGGGGCCGCGCCTTCGACATCGCGGAGCAGGCGGGTTCGCTCGACCGGCTGAAGGCCATGAGCGAGGACGACTTCCTCGCGATGGAGGGCATCGGCCCGGTGATCGCGCGGTCGATAACGCAGTTCTTCTCGCAGCCTCGCAACCTCGACGTGATCGAACGCCTGCAGGCCGCGGGTGTCGACCCGAAGGAGGCCCCGCGGCGCAAGGAGGGCCCGCTGTCGGGCAAGACGTTCGTGGTCACGGGGACGCTGGAGGGGTTCAGCCGGCAGGGGGCCCAGGACGCGATCGAGGAGCTGGGAGGCAAGATCACCGGCAGCGTGTCGAAGAAGACCGACTACGTGGTCGTGGGCTCGAACCCGGGGGCGTCGAAGCACGACAAGGCGCAGGAACTGGGGATCGAGATGCTAGACGAAGCCGCATTCGTGAAGCTGCTGGGCCGCTAGAAAAGAAACCGGCGCAGGGACATCCCTGCGCCGGTTTGCTCTTTCGGCTCTGCACCGCCCGCTCTTCGCTCGCAGCATGTGGCGACCACGAGGCCCGAAGGACCAGATCGGGACGGGTGGCGTCGGTGAACCGGGTTGGATTCCGCCAA
>JALZEG010000016.1 GCA_030862185.1 Actinomycetota bacterium | reverse complement strand
ACCTCGATGTCGCCCTGGTCCTCGAGCGTCAGCCGCAGCAGCGTCCTGATCTCGGGCGTGTCGTCCGCGAGCACCACCGTGCACTTGGTGTTCGTCACGAGCGCTTCACCGTCGCCGCGTCCTCACGCACCAGCGAACCGCCCGGGACGTCGTGACCCAGCAGGTCCGAGACGAGTGACTTCGCGCGCCCGAGCGTCGCGTCCAGCGCGCGGCGGCCGCCTTCGTGGTCGCCGAGCTCGAACGACGCCTTCGCGACCACCAGCCCCTGGACCACGTGGTCGTTGAGCTCCAGCGCCTCCTTGCGCCGCAGCCCGTCTTCGACGATCTTTGCCGCGTACTGCTCGCTCTTCTTCCACGCCACGAGGCACGCGACGCTCTCGGCCAGGATGAAGCCCGCGTGGATCGCGGCCCAGCCCCACGGGTTGGCGATCGCCGCGGCGGTCCCGTAGACGTCGCCCGGCGCGATCGTCCCGACCACCCCGTGATGGACGAGCACGTACCCGATCCCGACCAGGAACGCGAACCAGTCCTGGTAGAGCGAGACGACCACGACCATCACGAAGAAGTGGAAGTGCATCTCGGTGACGCCGCCGGAGAAGTGGACGAGCAATGCCGAGCACGTGAACAGACCGAAGGTCGCGACCGCGGCGCGCGCGGGCCTATCGAGGATCCGCCACGACGCGAGGACCGCGCAGGCGCCGACGATCCCGGTCTCGAGCAGCACGTGCCACGCCGCCACTCCCCGGACCAGCCCGAGCAAAGCGAGCGCCGGGACATGGGCCCACAGCAACAGGACGATCGCGCGGTGCCGCGCTCTCCACAACGTCTCCGGCAGCGCCCGGCCGTGCGGCAGCGCCTCACGGAGCCGCGGCAGGGATCCGCCGACCCCCTCAGGTCTCATGGTCCAACTATGGGAGAGCGGACATTCGGGCGAAATACGTGGTTCACGCAGGAGTTACACGGCGCGGCTGGCGGCACGCACGCGGCGGCCCTCCTTGGCGGCCGCGGCCGTCTTGCGCGCCGGCGCGCGGCGACGCTCGAGCAGCGGCCGCAGGAACCTCCCGGTGTACGAGCCGGGGCAGGCCGCCACCTCCTCGGGAGTGCCGGCGACCACGACCGACCCTCCTCCCGCCCCGCCCTCGGGGCCGAGGTCGACTATGTGGTCGGCGGTCTTGATCACGTCGAGGTTGTGCTCGATCACGACGACCGAGTTCCCCGCGTCGACGAGGCGGTGCAGGACGCCGAGGAGCTTCGCCACGTCTTCGAAGTGCAGGCCCGTCGTGGGCTCGTCGAGGACGTACAGGGTCTTGCCGGTCGACCGCTTGGCGAGCTCGGTCGAGAGCTTGACCCGCTGGGCCTCGCCCCCGGAAAGCGTCGGCGCGGGCTGGCCGAGCCGGATGTAGCCGAGGCCCACGTCTCGCAGCGTGTCCATGTGGCGCGCGATCGGAGGGATCGCGGAGAAGAAGTCGGCGGCCTCCGCGACGCTCATCTCGAGCACCTCCGAGATGTTCTTGCCCTTGAACCTCACCTCGAGCGTCTCGCGGTTGTACCGCTTGCCCTTGCAGACCTCGCACGGCACGTAGACGTCGGGCAGGAAGTGCATCTCGATCTTGATCGTCCCGTCGCCGGCGCACGCCTCGCAGCGCCCGCCGCGCACGTTGAAGGAGAACCGCCCCGGCTGGTAGCCGCGCCGCTTCGCGTCCTGCGTCTTCGCGAACAGCTTTCGTATGTGGTCGAACACGCCGGTATAGGTCGCCGCGTTCGAGCGCGGGGTCCGGCCGATCGGCGACTGGTCGATGTCGATCACCTTGTCGACCTGGTCGAGACCCTCGATCCGCTTGTGCCGTCCTGCCACCAGGCGCGCGTTCCGGTTGAGCCGTTGGTGCACAGCGCGGTAGAGCACCTCGTTGACGAGCGTCGACTTGCCGGAGCCCGACACGCCCGTCACGGAGACGAAGCAGCCGAGCGGGAAGGCGACGTCGACGTTCCGGAGGTTGTGCTGCTGCGCGCCGCGCACGACGATCTCTCCCTGCGGCTCCCGCCGCCGCTCCGGCACCGGGATCGTCTTGCGGCCCGCGAGGTAGTCACCCGTCACAGACTTGCGGTTGCGGACCAGACCGGGGACCGGTCCGGAGTAGACGACGTCGCCGCCGCGCTCCCCCGCGCCCGGGCCGATGTCGACGACGTGGTCGGCGACGCGGATCGTCTCCTCGTCGTGCTCGACGACGATCAGCGTGTTGCCGAGGTCGCGCAACCGCAGCAGCGTGTCGATGAGGCGGCGGTTGTCGCGCTGGTGCAGCCCGATCGACGGCTCGTCGAGGATGTAGAGGACGCCGACGAGCCCGGACCCGATCTGCGTCGCGAGCCGGATCCGCTGTGCCTCTCCCCCGGCGAGCGTCGCGGCCCCCCGGGCGAGCGTCAGGTAGTCGAGCCCGACGTCGAGCAGGAAGCCGAGCCGGGCGTGGATCTCCTTGAGCACGCGCTCCGCGATCGTCGTCTCGCGGTCGTCGAACTCGACCTTCCGCAGGAACTCGTCGACCTCCCCTATGCAGATGTCGCAGACCTCGTGGATGTTCTTCCCGCCGATCGTGACCGCGAGCGACTCCGGCCGCAGGCGCGCGCCGTGGCACGCGGGGCACGGGACCTCGCGGAAGTACTGCTCGTAGCGCTCCCGCGCGTACTCCGAGTCCGTCTCGGAGCGCCGCCGCTCGAGCCACGGGATCACGCCCTCGAAGTTCGTCCAGTAAGAGCGGATCCGGTTGAAGCGGTTGCGGTAGCGGACGTGCACCTGCTCGTCCTCCGACCCGTAGAGGATCACCTCGCGCGCCTTCTTCGACAGCCGCCGGAAGGGGACGTCCGTCTTGAACTTGAAGGTCTTCGCCGTCGAGTCGAGCAGCCGGTCGAAGTACTCGAGCGACCGGCCCGACCACGGCGCGATCGCGCCCTTGTCGAGAGAGAGGTCCGGGTTCGGGATCACGAGGTCGGAGTCGACCTCGAGGTGCGTCCCCAGCCCGTCGCACCGATCGCACGCCCCGTAGGGCGAGTTGAACGAGAAGTTCCTCGGCGCGAGCTCGTCGAACGACAGCCCGCAGAACGTGCACGCGAAGGACTGGCTGAAGAGGATGTCCTCGCTCGCGTCGTCGACGAGCTCGATCGCGGCCGTGCCCTCGGCGAGCTGGAGCGCCGTCTCGACCGAGTCGGTGAGGCGGCTCTGGATGCCCTCGCGCAGGACGAGCCGGTCGACGATCACGTCGACGTCGTGCTGGAAGTAGCGATCGAGCCGGATCTTCTCGGTCAGCTCCCGCACCTCGCCGT
>JALZEG010000371.1 GCA_030862185.1 Actinomycetota bacterium | reverse complement strand
TCATCTCCCTCTACGGTAGCGCGCAAATGCGCCGTATCGATCATCTCGTGGCGGTGCCGAACGTCTCGGAGGGCAGGGACGGGGAGAAGATCGCGCGGGTCGTCGCTTCCGTCCGGGACGCGGGGGCGCGGGTGCTCGACGTCCACTCCGACCCGATCCACAACCGCACGGTCGTGACCGCGGGCGCGGAGCCGGTGACACTCGTCGCGGCGACGGCCGCGCTTGCTCTGGCCGCGACGTCCATCGACCTGACGCAACACGTAGGCGTGCATCCGCGGCTCGGCGTCCTCGACGTGTGCCCGTTCGTCGTCGACCGCGTCCCGATCGCGGAGGTCGTCGAGGTGGCCCGCACGGCCGGCGCGGCGATCTCCGAGCGAGCCGGCCTCCCCGTCTACCTCTACGGGCATGCGGCAACGCGGCCCGAGTGCGAGCATCTGCCGGACATCCGCCGCGGAGGTCTTGCCGGCTTGATGCGACGTGCCGCGGGCGAGCTCCCGCCGGACTTCGGGCTCCGGACGATCGACCCGCGTCTGGGGGTCGTATGCGTGGGGGCGCGCGGCCCCCTGATCGCGTTCAACGTATGGCTCCGCTGCGACGCGCCGACGGCGCGGCGGATCGCCGCGGCGGTGAGAAAGGAGGGATCGACGCGCGGCGTGCGCGCTCTCGGGCTGGACCTCGGCGGCGCCGGAGCGCAGGTCTCGATGAACCTCACGGACCCGGACCGCGCGGGGATCGACGACGCGTACCGGATGGTCGCGAGCCGCGCCGCGGCCGAAGGGGTCGAGGTGCAAGCCACCGAGCTCGTGGGGCTCCCACCCGAGCGGTACCTGCCGGACCCGGACGCGGAAGCGGCCCGGCTCTTGAGGAGGCCGGGCCGCTCGCTGGAGCGTGTGCTGACGGAAGGCTGACTACCGCGTGGTGGTCTTCCTCCGCCGGGTCACGGGCTTCCTGCGCGTGGTCTTGCGCGCCGCGGTCTTGCGGGCGGCCGTCTTGCGACCCGTGGTCTTCTTGCGACCGGTGGTCTTCCTGCGGCCCGCCGTCTTACGGGCGGCCGTCTTACGCGTCCCGGTGGATCGTGTCCCGGTGGCGCGTCTCGTCGTCTTGCGCGCGCCCGTCGACTTACGACCCGTCGAACGCTTGCGTCCTGTCGTCTTCTTTGCTGCCAACCCCGGCACCTCCATTCTTGCTTCAGACGAGACACACGTCTCGTCGGCCCCTTCCGAAAGAGCGCGTCCTGCGCACTTCCGGAACCATCTCCCAACCGGTGTTGCACACAACTGAATGCGCGACAAGCGCGCATTCACCTGCTATTAGGCACGATTGATCACGAAGGTGCAAGCATTTTCGGTAACGCAACGTAGTCGCGCAAGTGGCCCTCGTTGCGTGTCGCTTCGTGTCCGCGCCGCGAGAACGCGCCGCGCGTGTTGCATCTACGACGCCGCGCGCAGCCTTCGCATGGCGCGATCCTTGCGCAGCCGGCGGCGTTCTCTCTCCGAAGTTCCACCCCAGATACCGAACTGTTCCTTGTTGTTCAGCGCGTACTCGAGGCACTTCTCGCGCACGCTGCACTCGGAGCAGACCGCGCGCGCTGCCTTCGACGAACCGCCGCGCTCCGGAAAGAAGATCTCCGGGTCGACCTCGGTGCAACGCGCGTGCGTCTGCCATTCGACCGGTTGAAGAAGCTTCGTCGTGATGCGCTGCATGGCCCCCGACCTTTCCTCTCTCCTCCCCCGTGGGGATCCGAGAGGCGTTCCGGTTCGCGATGCCGGCGCGTCGATCCATCTCCGCTTCTGCTGTAGCGCGTCGCTGCGCTGAAACGGCTCGTCTCACACGCACCTGCATCGGGCTCCGGAAGGATGCCCTCGAATCACATTCTTGTGATTCTAAGCGTGTAATTTACCCGGCGCAATAGGGCTGACCTGCTACTTTGCGTCGTCCCCCACGAGATCGAGCGCGCCTGCGACGAGGTCCGCGGTGTCGATCGGCTTGGTTCTGATCGCGTCCGCGCCCGCGTGGCGGGCGAGCCACTCGTCCTGATGACGCTCGATCAGCATCAGCATCGGAACGGTCTCGAGCCGCCGATCCTGCGCCATGTCGCTGCCGAGCGCGTACCCTCCCGCGCTTCCGGCCAGGAGGTCCACGACGAGGACCGCGGGCGTCCACTGCCCGAGCTCCGCCCATGCCTCACGCGCGTCGCGAACGACCACGACGTCGAAGTCGGTCGGGAACGCGAAGCGCGCCTCGCGCTGCAGCCCCGCGTCGTCCGTGACTACGAGGACGCCGCGGGTCGGGGGCATCGGGGCGCGATCAGCGGGCCGGCTGCTGTACGTGCGAGCGAACCGAGTCCTCCAGCGACCTCAGCATCCGCTCGAAGTGGATGTCGAAGCCGGTCTCCATCGACTGGAGCCGCCCGAGGATCGACGCGAACCGCTGCGAAGCGTTCTCCGCCTCCCGGACGGTCTCCGCCAGCACGGTCGAGTAGTGACGGGCGAAGCGGGCTCCACAGAAGGGGCAGCGGCCGGGCGCGTCCGAGTCGGGACCGATCTGCGAGAGCAGGAACGTCCGTTCGCACGTGTCGCACGTCGCTTCGATCTTCATGAGCTTCCTCTCGTTCGGGTGGCGTCCCCGATGATAGTCGGACCGCGCAACGCCAACGCGGCGACGAACGCCACGAGGAACGAAGCCACCGACGCGCTCAACCACGGCCAGCGCGCCGACAGAGGGGTACCCACGACGCCCTGCGTCCACTCCAGCCACCAACCTGGACCCGTCGGCGCGATCCAGTGGTAGGCGACGAACCCGGCGATCCAGCAAGGGAGGGCCGCGAGCCGGACGCCGCCGGAGAACCAGTAGCGGCCGTCCCGTGCGTACAGGTCCGCCACGACGACGCTCCGGCGCCGGTTGAAGAAGTGGTCGGCGACGAGGATCCCGAACAGCGGGACGAAGACCGAGCCGAGCAGGAACAGGAAGCTCTCGTACCGCTCCATCGTCAGCCACGCCGCGAGCGCGCTCGACACCGCGGCGATCCCGATCGTCGCCGTCGTCCGCGACAGCCGCGGCCAGATGTTGCGCAGGCTGAGCGCGCCGGAGTAGACGTCGGCGAACGCCTCGTCGGTCTCGCCCGCGAGCAGGCCCGCGAGGAACAGGATCCCCGCGAGGGAACCCCCCGCCACCGCGAGCACCCCGGTCGCGATCCCCGCGGGAGAGGGCTCCGCGCCCGGCCCGAGCACGAGCAGAGCACCGAGCAGGTAGAGCCACACGTTCGCGACGAGGTAGCCGCCGAACGTCCCGGCGAACGCGGCGCGGGGGCCGCGGCCGAAGCGCGTGTAGTCCGCGACGAGCGGGAGCCACGACACCGGCATCGCGATCACGAGGTCGAGGGCGAGACCGAACGTGGGAAACCCTCCGGTCCCGCCGCGGCCCACGGCCTCGCCCAGGCCGTCCGTGGTCAGCACCGCGATCGTGACGGCGGCGCAGATCGCGATCACGACCCATGCCGCGAACCTCTTCATCCACACCCTCGTGACGCCTAACGGCCCCCACAACGCCAGCCCGGTGCAGACCACTGCAGCGATCGCGAGCCACAGCGGCTGCGACGACCACCCGAAGACGCGGCGCGACACGAGATCGGCGACGTACGACATAGCCCACAGCTCGACCGCGGTCCAGCCGACGAGCTGGAGGGCGTTCAGCGCGCTCGGGATCCACGACCCCCTCACCCCGAGGACGGGCCGGAGAAGGACCATCGACGTCACGCCGTGCTCGGCCCCCGCGGCGCCGGCGAGCGCGAGCAGCGCGACGCCGATCACCGATCCCAGGACGACCGCTGCGGCGGCCGCTCCGAACCCGAGGCCGGGGACGAGCAGGGCCCCCGTGACGAGGACGAGGAGCCCCACGCCCAGGTCCCCCCACAGGACGGCGAGATCGAACGCCGAGAGCGTCCGGCGCTCCGGCGGGACCGGGTCGAGGCCCCAGTCGCCTGCGGCGTCGAGCCGCTCCGTCAACGTACTCATCTATTGCGTCTCCCTTCGCAGGCGTTAACCCGATCAGGTTCCAGGGGTCGGCCGAAGCCCTCTCAGCCGCCGTTTGGGCGGCTCCCCCGCGCTGCCGGACAGCCTAGCCCCCCGCCCACCGGGGGGTTACCTCTTCGGGGGCTCGGGCGTAGACGAAGTAGGTAGCCCCAAAACAGGCAAAAGGGGCAGGCGGCGTAGAGAAGGAGGAAGCAAATGCGGTTCCTGACGACCCGCAAGACGTGCCTCGCAGGGGCGCTGGCGCTCCTGCTCGTGGTGATGGTGTTCCCGGCAGCCGCAGGTGCGGCCACCGAGCGTTCGGGAGACCGTCCGAAGCAGACGCGCGACACGATCTTCATCGACGAGTTGAAGGACTTCAATCCGGCCAACGGAGTGCGGTCCGGCTCGGGCACCGCCTCGGACCCGTTCGTGATCTCGAACTGGGACGTGTCGCGGATCGAGATCAAGGACACCGACGCGCACGTGCTAATCCGTGACAACGTCGTCCGCAGGACGCTGACGCTGGACTGGATCGGCGGCGGGATCGAGGTGCGCAACAACGAGGTCCGGGACCTCCGCGTGAACCAGAACCGCAAGCGCACGGGCGACCCCACCAGCGGCGTGATCGAGAACAACACGTTCGGGATCGTGGGTCAGCTCCGCCACTTCGACGGCATCTTCCAGAACAACGTCGTGGGCGCGAAGGACTCGATGAACATCCCGTTCTTCAGCGACAACCGCGCCGTCAACTTCGACGGGTTCAACGGCTCGATCTTCCGCAACAACACGATCTACGGGTACATGGACGCCCGCCTGCACGGCCACCACCACAGCTCGGGCTTCGACGAGGACAGCCATTACCACGGCGACAAGCCGGCGGCGCATGCGGACCACGGCCAGATGGACCACAGCATCCGGTACCACCAGGTCCACATCTACGGCAACAAGATCCACTCCGACCACTACTACGCGCTGGCGTACCTCGACACCGCGCACTCGGCGAACGACCGCACGGCGGCGTCGGAGACCGAGAAGTCCCTCAACGACCCGCACATCCACTACACGCGCGTGTTCATGCACGACAACGAGCTCGTGGGGGCCGGCCTCTACGTCGACATCTTCAACGCCAAGGACGAGCGCCACAAGGCGACCGCCCGCGGCCTGGTCGAGGTCAGCGACAACAAGATCGTCCTGCACCCGACCGAGGACGTCACGCAGAGGTTCTGGGCACGCAACGGAATCGACGTCTATCGGGCCGTCGACGTGACGCTACGGATCCTCGACAACACGATCACGGGTCCCGAGAGCGGAGACGCGCTGGCGAGCCTCACCGGCGAGACCGACGTCGCCGGGATCAACATGTGGACCATGGACAAGGGCGACATCCTCCTGTCCGGCAACTCGATCTCGAAGGCCGCCTTCGGCATCAAGGCCTCGGACTTCTCCAAGAGCGTCAACTGGAGGATCAACGAGCTCTCGACGACCGACGTGGGCCAGGCCGTCTACTGGGACTCGAGCGTCGAAAACCCGCCGCGCCGGCGGGGGTAGATCTCCCTGCGCCCGTTACCTCCGGAGCACGACGGGCGTAGAGAGGGGAGAAGCAGCAGGAGACCCGGTCCCCATCCCCGGACCGGGTCTCCTGCTCGTTCCTGCTACGGGAGCGGGCCGAGGTCGAAGGTCGCCGTGACCGTCTGAGCCTCGTCGACGCGGAAGACGCAGGAGTTCTCCTCGGGGTCGCTCCGCGCGCAGGGGACGCTCCACCCGGCGAAGTGCGACGTCAGCTCGGGCTCGGCCGTCAGGGTCACCCACTCGCCGCCGCTCACTACGTCGGCGCAGTCTTCGCCGCAGTCGATGCCGGGCCCCCTGACGGTTCCCCCGCCCGACCCGTCGGCCGTCACGTCGAGCGCGGCGGTGTCGGAGAAACGGTAGACGTCGCTGGCCCAGGCGTTTCCGCAGCGGGAGCGCGTGTGCATTACGACGGCACGCCCGCGCGGATCGGCGTAGGCGGAGCTCCAGGCGAAGTCGATGCCCTGTGGCAGCCGCATGACCTCCTTCCCGCGACCGGCGACTCCGCCGGACTCCGTCCGGGGAAACCGCTTGATCACGGGCGAGGAGCCGCACTGGCGGTCGGTCTCGAGGACGTAGACGGCTCCCTGGGGGCCGATCGACGGCGCCCACTGCCAGCGGCGCGAGCGCAGGTAGTAGAAGCGCGCGTTCTCGGCGTCGTAGACGCGCACCTCCGACCTGCCCTGGCCCGGATCCCAGTGAACCCACGCGAACGAGCCGTCGCTGACCTGCGCCGGCTGGAGGTAGCCGCCGTAGACGACGTCGGGCATCACGGTCTGGCCGGTGGCTCGGTTGAGCCCGCGGACCTCACGGCTCCCGTAGCGGTCGAAGACGCCGTAGAAGATCCACGGCCCCGACATGCCCGGCATGTACTCCCACCCGTCTCCGTTCACGCGCGGCGGGACCGTCCGCTTGCCGGTCTTCAGGTCGTAGAGCACGATCCGGGAGAATGACCCTCGGGCGAACGGCCTGCTGTCGCCGCGCCATTCCTGGTAGACGAGCGTTCCTTTGTCGATCGCGCCGAGGCCCCCCTCGGTGCCGGCCCGGTTGACCTTGACGACGCTTCCGGACGGCTTCTTCAGGAATACGTCGAAGTGGCTCGGCCGCCCGCGCGAGTTCTGCTGCCACGCGAGGTAGCCGCCGCCGGCGACGGCCTCGTTCTCGTAGGCGGGCGAGGTGCGGACGGGCCGGTCCTTGGGCCGCGACGCGACGGCGCCCGGTGAACCGAGACACAACATGGCCACGAGCGCGGCCGCGCCTAGCCTGATCGTTCTGCGCATGGAATCCCCCTCGCCGGCCACGACACCAGATCGGGGGGCCGCGCGCAAGGGGGTTCCGCTACACCGGAGCGTGGGAGGCGCCTACAGCTCCTTCTTCACCTCGTCGACCGCGGCCCGGATGTTGCGCAGCTTCGCCTTCGCCTCGTCCTCCGTCCTCGTCTTGAGCCCGCAGTCCGGGTCGACGAACGCCCTGTCGGGCGACAGGAGCTTCAGCGACCGCCGCAGGCCCTCGGCCATCTCCTCGACCGGCTCGACGGCGTGCGTGTGGACGTCAGAGATGCCGAGCCCGATGTACTTCGTGAAGGGGTGGTCGGAGAACTCCTCGAGCAGCGAGTACTCGGAGTTGGCGAACTCGAGGTCGATCTGGTCGACGGGGATCTCGAGCATCTTCGGGTACGCCTTGTGGAAGTCGCCGTAGCAGATGTGCGTGATCGTGTGGGCGCCGAGCGGTTCGGTCACGATCCCCATTGCCTCGATCACGAGGTCGAGTTCGTCCATGCGGGTCGACGCCGCGGGTTCGTCGATCTGGATGTAGCGGGCGCCGGCCTTCTCGAGATCCAGGGCCTCGTCGCGTATCACCTTCGCGAGATCGAGAACGAAGTCCCGCCGCGAACCGTAATGCTCGTTGAACGACCAGTCGCAGATCGTGTAGGGACCGGTGAGCATCCCCTTGACTGGCGCTTCGGTGAGCGACTGTGCGTACTTCCACCAGTCGACGGTCACCGGGTTGGGACGACCGATGGGGCCGGTGGCGATCGGCTTGCGGTAATAGCGATTCCCATACGAGCGGACGAGACCGCCGATCTCGAGTCCGTCGAGTTCCTCCGCGAAGAAGGCGACCATGTCGCCGCGGTACTGCTCGCCGTCGACGATCAGATCGGTTCCGATCGACTCCTGGAACTCGATCCATTCCCGCGTCGCACGCTCCTCGAGCTCGCGCAGTTCGGAGC
>JALZEG010000370.1 GCA_030862185.1 Actinomycetota bacterium | reverse complement strand
CTTGAGCTCGCGCTCGTCGGCGCGTGCGATCCAGTGCTCGCCCTTCTTCTCCACGGGGAGGTCGAGCGGGAAGTCGACCGTTGCCCACCGGCTCATGGGGGGTAGATACCACGCACGAGACCGCAACCGGCCAGGGAGGTCACATGGCGAAGATCGCGTTCATAGTCGACGAGATGTTCGAGGACTCGGAGCTCCAGGTCCCGTACGAGCGTGTGAAGGAGGCGGGCCACGAGCCCGTGCTCGTGGGGCTCGAGGCAGGCAAGAAGATCGAGGGCAAGCGCGGAGACGTGACGACGAGCACGGACGTCGCGGCGGGCGACGTCGACGCGGGCGCCTTCGCGGCCCTCGTGATCCCGGGCGGGTACTCGCCGGACAAGATCCGCACGGACCAGGCGATGGTCGCGCTGACGAAGTCGATCTACTCCGCGGGCAAGCCGGTCGCGGCGATCTGTCACGCCGGCTGGATGCTCGCGGAGGCGGACGTCGTGCGCGGCAAGACCGTCACGTCGTGGCCGTCGATCAAGACGGACCTCGTCAACGCCGGCGCTCGGTGGGTCGACCAGGAGGTGGTCGAGGACGGCAACCTCATCACGTCGCGCAAGCCCGACGACCTGGAGGCGTTCTCGAAGGCGTTGCTCGCGCAGGTCGAGCAGCAGGCATAGAAGCCGGCGCGCAGGAGCCCCCTCGACGCGAGGGGGCTCCTATCGCGCGTGGCCGTGGTTACGGGTTGTAGGTGGGCGGTCCGCCCGGGGCGTCGGGCCGCGACGCCTCGTCGCTCTGGTCGATCAATGCGTTGTCGCCGATGATCTCGTCGCTCGGCGGGGTCGCCGCGCCGGGCCGCGGCGCCGGCGCCGCGGTCTCGAGCCCGGTCACGCTCTCGTAGAGCAAGGCCGCCGCCATACCTCCGATCAGCGGGCCCACCCCGTACACGATCAGGTCCCCCCACGGCAGCTTGCCGGTGTCGTAGAGGAGCGACGCGACGAAGGGACCGAGGCTCCGGGCGAAGTTCGCCGAGCCGCCTGTCGCCGCCGCGGTCACGAGGATGCCGCCCCCGAGGCCGAGGCCGATGATCAGGCCCGACCAGCCCTTCGGGGCGCGGGGATCGATCGCCACGGCCATGATCGCCGTGACCAGGATGAACCCGATGAACGCCTCGGCCAGCAGCGCGTTCACGAACTCGATGTCCTCGGCCACGGTGGTGGCACCGAAGAGGATGTCGATCTCGCGGAACACCGCACCGGTCTCGCCGTAGATGCCGGCGATGATGAACGCGCCCGCGATGCCGCCGAGGCATTGCACCACCACGTACGGGACGACGTCGGCCAAGCGGAACCTGCGGGCAACTGCGAGCGAGATAGTGACGGCGGGGTTGAAGTGGGCGCCGGAGACGCCGCCCATCGCGTACACGAGCACCGCGAGCGCGGTCGCGAACGCGAGCGCTACCCCGAGCACGTCGCCGAACGACGCGCCGAACAGCGTCCGGTAGAACGCCTCGCCCTCGGGTCCCCCAAGCGCGGCCTCGGGGATCTCCCCGAGCTTGGTGATCGGTCCCATCGCGAGGACCGTGGCCGCACCCGTGCCGATCGCGACGAACACGGTCGTCCCGATGAACTCGGCGCCGAGGCGGCGCAGGAGAGAGGCCTGACCTTCTTCAGCCGGAGCCGGAGCCGTCGCCCCCGCCCCGGAGCCGATCGCAACGTCGCTCATGCGGCTCCTTTCGTCGTATCCGCCCGTTTCGTTGGTGCTCGCTACAGCGGCAATCAAACACCCTCCGAGGACCCCCGTGGCGCTTTGCCCTCCTGCGGCCCGGTCGTCTGGGATCATCTTCGCCATGATCACCGGGGGGAGGCGCTGGCCGACGGCGGCGCTCGTGGCCGTGCTCGTCGCCGTGCCGGCGCTCCCGTCGGGGGCGCAGGCGGGCTGCACGCCGGATCCGACGCCGGGGGACGACGAGATCTCCTGCTCGGAGGAGGCGGACTCCCTCTCGGGCCTCGCGGGCGACGACGTGCTCTTCGGGGGATCCGGAACCGATCTCCTCGGCGGCGACGCCGGCAACGACCAGGTGTACGGCGAGGGCGGCGACGACACGTTGTCGGGCGACCCCGGCTCCGACTACCTCGAGGGCGAGACCGGCCGCGACACGCTCGACGGCGGCGAGGGCTCCGACGACCTGCGCGGCGGGACCGGCGTCGACACCGTCTTCGGCGGGTCGGGCGACGACGCGATGGACGGGGGCGCGCACGACGACGACGTCCAGGGCCACGCCGGCCACGACCTGATGTTCGGGTGGCACGGAGACGACTCGCTGTCGGGGGGGCCGGGGAACGACGACATCAGCGGCTTCGTCGGCGACGACCGCATCCGCGGCGGCACCGGGCTGGACATCCTCTACGGCGGCGACGGCGCCGACCAGATCTCGGGGGGCGGCGGGGGCGACTTCATCCAGGCGTCCGGCGGTCCGGACTCCGTCGACGGCGGAGGGGGCCGCGACTTCCTCGTCGGCGGGAAGGCGGGCGACGTGATCCGCGCGCTCTCGGGTCAGGACCGCGTCAAGGGCGGTGCGGGCGACGACGAGATCTTCGCCGCCGACGACGCGGTCGACAGGATCTCCTGTGGGCCGGGCACGGACCTCGTGCACGTGGACCGCTTCGACATCCTGGTCGACTGCGAAGACGTCGACGTCGTCGGCTAGCTAGGTCCTTCCCCCTTAGGCAGCGACTATTGTGTGACACGTTTGTGCTACACTGCAATACATGAGCGAGTGGCTGTGGGAATTGCTCTGGGATGAGGAGAACGTCGAGCACATCTCGCGCCACGGCGTTCGCGAGGACGAGGTGGAGGAGGTTGTTTTCGACGACGCCTCCATGACAGCCGAGACGTACCACCCGATGCGCGCGCTTTTCATTGGCGTTGCCGACGCCGAGCGCTTTCTCTGTGTTGTCGTCGCGAGGGTCGGCGAACGTAGGGCCGCGTCATAACGGCCCGAGACGCGAGTCGCAAGGAACGTGACGCCTTTAAGAAATGGAGGGACGGGCAATGACGTCGAGTCCGAAGCAGATTCCTGACTTCAAGAGCGAGTCGGAAGAACGAGAGTTCTGGGCGTCTCATGAGGTGACGGAACTCGTGCCAGAGGAGCAATGGAAGCCAAGCCGGGCGCGTCGGCGTCAGACGACGACGTTCGCGATCCGGCTCGACCATGCAGACGTGGAGAAGATCCGCGAACTGGCTCTCGCGAGAGGGATTGGGCCAACGCAGCTCGCACGTAGCTGGCTTCTAGACCGCCTTCGGCTCGAACAAACGGTTGGGGAGCTAGCCAATCCTGATGCGGACGAAGAAGAGGTTCAGATTCGGCGGAAGGTGATGGACGACCTGACTGAGGGAATCCCTCCGATCGTTCTCGGAGCCTTGGCTGCCTTCGGGATCGGCGTGGCCGTCGGCGATTCCGTGTCGAAGAAGAAGAGAGCGGACGGACGAGCGGAGGCTAGACGTACTGCGTCACAAAGATCCACAAGCAAGGCGCCCGGAGCAGAGAGGAGTTCAGCCAATGGCTAACGGAAGGACATGGTTCGTGGTTCTCGTCATTGCTTTTGCGCTCGGCCTCTATGCCGCGTTCCTGTTCGACGGCAGCGGTGAAGAATACGGAGACTTCGAGCCCCTCCCGGGTGTGTAGCCATTTCCGGGTAGCTAGCTAGTCCTCGTCCCTCAGCGCGTCGGCTTTCGTCCGGATCTCGTCCAGGATCGGCGCGTTCTGCAGCGTCGTCACGTCGCCCAGCGCGCGGCCCTCGGCGACGTCGCGCAGAAGCCGTCGCATGATCTTCCCCGAGCGCGTCTTCGGCAGGTCGTCGGTGAACACGATCGACTGCGGCCGCGCGATCTTCCCGATGACCTTCGCCACGTGCGCGCGCAGGTCGCCGATGAGCTCCTCGTCGCCGGTGACGCCGGACTTCGGCGTGACGAACGCGACGATCGTCTCGCCCTCGCGCGGGTCCTGCCGTCCGACCACCGCGGCCTCGGCCACCCCTTGGTGGTCGACGAGCGCGGACTCGACCTCGTAGGTCGAGATGCGGTGTCCCGCGACGTTCATCACGTCGTCGACGCGCCCGAGCAGCCAGAAGTAGCCGTCCTCGTCGAGCTTGGCCCCGTCACCGGGGAAGTACACGTCCTTTCCGAAGCGGGAGAAGTACGTGTCGAGGTAGCGCTGCTCGTCGCCCCAGATCGTGCGGAACATCGAGGGCAGGGGGCGTCTCAGCACCAGGTACCCGCCCCCGCCGCGGCCCACGGGCTCGCCGCTTTCGTCGACGACGTCCGCGACCACGCCCGGGTACGGCCGCGTCGCGGACCCCGGCTTCAGCGTCGTTATGCCGGGCAGCGGCGTGATCGCGATGGCGCCGGTCTCGGTCTGCCACCACGTGTCCACGACCGGCGTCCGGCCCCCTCCGACGAACTCCTGGTACCAGACCCATGCCTCGGGGTTGATCGGCTCTCCGACCGAGCCCAGCAGCCGCAGCGACGAGAGGTCGTGCTTTCTCGGGTAGTCCACGCCCCACTTCATGAACGTGCGGATCGCGGTCGGCGCGGTGTAGAGGATCGTGACCCCGTACTTCTCGACGATCGACCACCAGCGGTCCTTGTCGGGCCAGTCCGGCGCGCCCTCGTAGAGGATCGAGGTCGTGCCGTTCGCGAGGGGGCCGTAGACGATGTAGCTGTGGCCGGTGACCCACCCGATGTCGGCCGCGCACCAGTACACGTCGGTCTCCGGCTTCACGTCGAAGATCGCGCGGTGCGTCGACGACACGCCGGTGAGGTAGCCGCCGGTCGTGTGGACGATCCCCTTCGGCTTTCCTGTGGTCCCGGACGTGTAGAGGATGTAGAGGAGGTCTTCGGAGCCCATGCTCTCCGGCGGGCAGTCGGCCGACGCCGCGGCGACGGCGTCCGCGTAGACGACGTCGCGGCCCTCGACCAGCGGCACGTCCTCGTTCGTGCGGCGCACGACGAGCACCTTGCCGATCGACGGCGTCGCCTCCAGCGCCTCGTCCGCGTTCGCCTTCAAGGGGACGACCTGCCCGCGGCGGTAGCCGCCGTCGGCCGTGACGAGGACCTTGCACTCCGAGTCGTTGATCCGGTCGCGCAGCGACTCGGCGGAGAAGCCTCCGAAGACGACGGAGTGCGCCGCGCCGATGCGGGCGCAGGCGAGCATCGCCGCGGGGAGCTCCGGGATCATCGGCAGGTAGATCGCGACGCGGTCGCCCTTGCGGACGCCGAGGTCCTTGAGGACGTTGCCGAGCCGGCACACCTCCTCGTGGAGGTCGCGGTACGTGATCGTGCGCGCCTCGTCCTTCCCCGCCCCCCGCTCCGGCTCGCCGACCCAGTGGTAGGCGACGCGGTCGCCGTGCGACGCCAGGTGCCGGTCCAGGCAGTTGTGCGCCGCGTTGAGCCGGCCGCCGACGAACCACTCGTGGTGCGGGAACCCGCCCTCGAGCACCTTCTCCCACCGCTCGAACCAGTCGAGCCGCTCCGCCTGCGCCGCCCACCATCCTTCGGGGTCCTTCTCGGCCTCTGCGTAGACCGAGGCGTCGGCGAATACCGCCCCCGCGGTGAACTCCTCCGGCGGCTCGAACGTGCGCCGCTCCTGAAGCAGCGCCTCGATCGTTTTGTCTGAATCCATCGGGCCATTATCCTGCCGCGCGTGAAAATCCTCGTCCTCGGCGGTGACGGCTACCTCGGCTGGCCGACCGCGATGCACCTCTCGGCCGCGGGTCACGACGTCGCGCTCGTGGACAACTTCCTGCGGCGGGCGATGTCCACGGAGCTGGGGGCCGAGTCGCTCACGCCGATCCAGTCGATCGGCGAGCGGATCCGCGCGTGGAAGGAGGTCTCGGGCAGAGACGTCGAGTTCTTCCACGGCGACCTGGCCGACCCGCAGCTCGTAGACGACGTCTTCGCCCGGGTGAGACCCGACGGCATCGTCCACTACGGGGAGCAGCCCAGCGCGCCTTACTCGATGATCGACCGCCGCCACGCGGTCGCGACGCAGCGCAACAACGTCGAGGGGATGTTGAACGTGCTCTACGCGATGCGCGACGTCGTCCCCGACGCCCACCTCGTGAAGCTCGGCACGATGGGCGAGTACGGCACGCCCAACATCGACATCGAAGAGGGCTTCATCGACATCGAGCACAACGGCCGCACCGACACGCTGCCGTTCCCGAAGCTGCCCGGCTCGATGTACCACCTGACGAAGGTCCACGACTCGCACAACATCCACTTCGCGTGCCGCATCTGGAAGCTGCGCGCGACCGACCTCAACCAGGGCGTCGTCTACGGCATCCACACCGCGGAGACCCAGCTCGACGAGCGCCTCTGCACGCGCTTCGACTACGACGAGGTCCTGG